>JAQULY010000009.1:8483-29806 GCA_028718445.1 Kiritimatiellia bacterium | reverse complement strand
GACCGCGCCGACCTCCACGGCGTGAATTTTCAAACGCGTTTGTTTACAACGGACGTCACCAACCCGCCGGTGATTCTATTGGGCGAATGCGTTTTGGAGTTGGCCGCCGCCACAAACACTCCGACAATCGAGCCGACGCTCTCAGCCCTTTTGATCGAAAAGACCGAAGGCCCGCTGACGCTGGCCAGGGACGGGAAGGCCCTGGCCGTCATCGTCACGGAGGAAAAACCCACGCCGACGGTCCAGTTCGCCGTTCAGGAACTGAATGAGCACCTCAAGCTGTGCCTGGGAGTGGAACTGCCGGTGGTGAAGGACGGAACCGCCACAAACGGACCGGCCATTCATATCGGGAAAACGTCTCTGACGCAGCGGCTCGGACTGTCCCCGGAGTTCTTCGCTCCCGATCGCTGGACCGTGCTGCGTGTGGACGACGCCTTGATCCTTTCCGGCGGGGATACGACCAATGCCAGCGTCAGACCCGAGGGCATTGGTTATATCTATGGGCCTTTCGGCAGTTTGTACGCCACCTACGAGTTTCTGGAGCGGGCGCTGGGCGTCCGTTGGTATTGGCCGGGCAGTCTGGGCACGGTGGCGCCGAAACGGGCAAGCCTCGAGGTCGGCGATGTCAACTGGAGCGGGGCGCCATCCTACGATGCCCGGCTTACATTTGGAGTATACCCCACGGCGGGAACCAAGGCGAAACCTTATTATACGAACGAAGAGGGATGGCGATGGCTGCGGCGGTTGCGCTATGGCGCTGCGGAGGGCTGCGATCCGATCGGCATGCATGCTTTCGGCCATTGGAACAAGAAATACGCGGCGGAACATCCGGACTGGTTTGCGCTGCAACCGAACGGCAAGCGTATCGGCGCCGAGGCGGGCGCCATGGCGAGCGGGCACCTCTGCTTTTCCAATCCCGAGGTGCTGGCGGCGGTCGTGGACGAGGTGCGCGCGTATTTCGACAAGGGCTATCGTTCCGCGTCGGTGATGACCGGAGACGGAGGCGATTGGTGCCAATGCGCTAACTGTCAGAAGCAGCGACGGCCTGACCTGGGCCCCTCCGGCGAGTACAGCTATCTCATGTGGGGCTTCGTGAACAAAGTGGCCGCGGAGACGTATAAAACGCACCCGGAGTGCTTGATCAAATGCTGCGCCTACGCCCAATTCGCCGATCCGCCCAGGGACATGCCGTTCATGCCGAACGTCAGCGTGACGATTTGCGGCGATTATCTGTCGGAAGGGGCTTACGAGCCGGGCGCCAAGAAAAAATACTTGAAACTACTTAGCGACTGGTCGGCGAAAACCGGCAATAAGATTTACCTGTGGAACTACTGGTTCCACGAACACTATTATTACGCGGGTCGCGGCAGGCCCGGCATCTTTCCGCATGCGATCAAGGAGTGGTTTCTGATGGAAAACGGCCGGGTCAGCGGCCGAATACACGAGACGGGCAGCTTTTGTTTCCCCGATCCCGAGGTGCAGGGCGGCTGGATGTTCGATTCGCTGACCTGCTATGTGGCCTTCCGCCTGATGTGGGACATGACCGCCAGCGTGGACGGCATGCTGGACGAGTTCTACAGCCAGTTCTACGGCCCGGCCGCCGGGCCGCTGGTCAAGCGTTTCTATAAGGCGCTGGAGAAGGCCTTCGCCAATCCCAACACCAAACAAGCGGTCGGCTGGGAGAGATGGTGGGTGGACACTTATCCGCCGGAATTCGTGAAGCAGACAATGGCTCTTCTGCGCCAGGCGGAGAAGGTCACGCGCGGCTCCGAGCCGTACCATGCGCGGGCGGAAGAGACGCTGAAAGGCTTTTTGCCCTTCGAGGCGGCCAGCGCCAGGATGACGACCTCGGCCGCCAAGTAAGTCAAGAACGAGCGGATTGATGTTCCTAGAACGGAGACGGTTGTATATGAGGCGGAATGACGGGAACGCATTTTTTAATGACAACACAAACGAGGGTCGGATGAAGCACACAACGATCGGTATGGTAACGCGCGTGTTCCTCCTGGCGGCTTGCGCGGTCTGTAGCGCCCAGGAAGCGAAGACAAAAACCGAGGAAACGAACGCGGCGCCCGCCGCGGTCCGCTACGATTTCAAGCCGACGGCTTTCCCGTCTTTGATCGAAGCGGGCAAGCAAGGTGACGAGAATTACCAGCGGAACGCCATATTCGCGGAGGAGAACGACGTTTACGCCGGCAAGCCCGTCCTTCGACTGGAGAGCAAAAACACCAGGAGCGGGGCCGTGATCTTCAACGTCTATCTCCCGGATGACCGGCTTCCCGAATTTCGGGGCAAACGCGTGAAGTTTCGCTGGCAGGTGAAGTGGCTGCAAGGAAGCGGCGCGCTGGACGTGACCCTGCGTTGCGGGGGCCGAAAAGCGGATGGCGGAACCGAATTGATTGCCAGAACGGTTGCGGTCTTTCAGGGCGAGCGCGGCAAATGGGTTCCCTTCGAACTCACGGGCATGCTTCCCGACCGCGCCGACCTGACCGGCGTGAATTTCCACACGCGATTGGTGACAACGGACATCGACAACCCGCCGGTCGTTCTGTTGGACGAGTGCGTTCTGGAGTTGGCTGATGCGGAAAATGCGCCCAGGATCGAGCCTTTGCTCTCGGCCCTCCTGGCCGAAAAGCCCGAAGGCCCGCTAACGCTGGTCAAAGACGGGAAAGCCTTGGCCGTCATCGTCACGGAGGAAAAACCCACGCCGACGGTCCAGTTCGCCGTTCAGGAGTTGAATGAGCACCTCAAGCTGTGCCTGGGAGTGGAACTGCCGGTGGTGAAGGACGGAACCGCCACAAACGGACCGGCCATTCATATCGGGAAGACGTCTCTGACGCAGCGGCTCGGACTTTCCCCGGCGTTCTTCGCTCCCGATCGCTGGACCGTGCTGCGCGTGCGCGACACGTTGATTCTTTCCGGCGGGGACACGACCAACGCAGCCGTCAGGCCCGAGAGGGAAGCCTGGGTGTATGGACCTTTCGGCAGTCTGTACGCCACCTACGAGTTCCTGGAGCGCGCGCTTGGCGTCCGCTGGTATTGGCCGGGCAGCCTGGGCACGGTGGCGCCGAAACGGGAAACACTGGAAGTGGGCGCCGTCAACTGGAGCGGCGCGCCATCCTACGACGCCAGGCTCACGTGGGGAATTCGTCCGATCATGTCCAAGGCTAACCCCTATTACACGAACGCGGAAGGATGGCGCTGGCTGCGGCGCTTGCGTTGGGGCTCGGGCGATGGAAACGATCCGATCGGCATGCATTCGTTCACGCATTGGAACGAGAAATACGCGGCGGAACATCCGAACTGGTTCGCTCTTCAACCGAACGGCAAGCGCCTCGACGCCACCGCCGAAGGCACTTATAAGGGGCATCTTTGCTTCTCCAATCCCGAGGTGCTGGCCGCGGCCGTGGCCGAGAAGCGCGAGCAGTTCGACAAGGGGGCCCGGTCCGCGTCGGTGATGACGGGAGACGGAAGCACCTGGTGCCAGTGCGCCGATTGTCAAAAACTGCGACGGCCTGACCTGGGCCCCTCCGGCGAGTACAGCTATCTCATGTGGGGCTTCGTGAACAAAGTGGCCGCGGAGACGTATAAAACGCATCCGCAGTGCCTCATCAAGTGCTGCGCCTACGCCGACTACGTCGATGCGCCCAAGGACATGCCGTTCATGCCGAACGTCAGCGTTACCATTTGTGTGGATGGCCTGTCGAATGGATCATACGATCCGGACGGCAAGGGGAAATACCTGAAACGACTCAACGACTGGTCGGCGAAAACCGGCAATAAAATATTCCTGTGGAACTACTGGTTCCACGAACACATGTGGTACGAGAACCGCGGCAGGCCTAGCTTTTTCCCGCATGCGATCAAGGAGTGGTTTCAGATGGAGAGCGGTCGCGTCAGCGGCCGTATCCACGAAGCGGGGAGCTTTTGTTTTCAGGATCCAGAAGTGCAGGGCGGGTGGATGTTCGATTCCCTGACCTGCTATGTGGCGTTCCGGTTGATGTGGAATAGGAACGACGACGTGGATCGCCTGCTGGAGGAGTTCTACGGCCAGTTTTATGGACCGGCCGCCGGACCTCTGATCAAGCGTTTCTACGAGGCGCTGGAAAAAGCGTTCGTCGATCCCAACACCAAACGGGCGACGGGCTGGGAGAAGTGGTGGGTGGACACCTATCCGCCCGAATTCGTGAAGCGGGAGATGGCGCTTCTGCGCGAGGCGGTAAAGGTCACGCGCGGCGCCGAGCCATACCATGCGCGGGCGGAAGAGACGCTGAAAGGCTTCCTGCCGTTCGAGGCGGCCAGCGCCAGGATGACGGCCGCCGGCAAGAAGATCGCGAACGAAAGGGTTGATGTTCCTAAAATAGAATCGGCTCCGGCGATCGACGGAAACCTGGATGACGCCTGCTGGAAGAAAGCGGCCGTCGCCTCCGATTTCGTCGATATGTTCAACGGGCGCAACCTGCGCGCGGAAACGGAGGTTCGGGTTGTCCGGGACGCGGAAACGCTGTATTTCGGGATTCGGGGCGGGCTTCCCGAAGGAGTCGCCAAAACGATTCAACCGCCGGGAGCCCTTGACGGTCCCCTCTGGGATTTCGAAAGCGCCGAAATCTTTCTGGCCCAGGGCGTGAAGAAATACCAGTTCCTGATCGGGCCGGACGATGGTTTCACGGATTTCTACCGTCCCGACTACAACCAGCAGTTCACCGGCGAGGCGATCAAATGGAATTACGCTAATGCGCGTTACAAAACCGCGCGCAAGGACAAGGAATGGACGGCGGAAATCGCCATTCCGCTGCGTTCCCTCGAATTGACGCCGCCCACGAAGGAAACTCCGTGGAAAGCGAACTTCTGCCGGAACTATTATTATCCGCTCGACCCGAACGCGGCCCAAAAAACCTGGCTTATGGAGAACTATTCATGGAGGCCCGCGTTCGGCAATTTTCAAAACGTGGAACGTTTTGGAGCGATGTATTTCGAATGAGGACATTATGAATGACGATAAATGCGGACGGATAACCGGAGGTACACGGCGCGGCGTGGGCGGCGTGGTGTTCGGGCGCAACGCCATCCAGGTTCCCGACGCGCCGCGCTTCCAGCGCGCGTTGTGCGACGTGGTGAAACGCGGGATGACCCCTGAGGAAGCCATTCGAAAACAGGGGTTGGAAGCGTGAGCCAGCGGATGACGATGAACGTTGAACCCACCGCCCAACTGGCGTTGGATGTCGTCTGGTTGGCCGGTTCCAGCTCGATTGCGCCTGGAGTTCCATGGAAAAACCTGGAGGCCATGGTGGAAGGGTTGCGACGCTACCGCGATCGTGGAAGGGAACGGACATGAACAAGAAAGGAACGGACATGAACAAGATCAGGGTTGGAATCGTCGGGTCGGCGGGTCGGGGCGCCTCTTTCAAGCAGGCGTTCGAATCGATCGGCGAGCTGACCGTTCAAGCGGTTTGCGATACGAATGTGGAAAAGCTGGAGGAAAGTCGCCGGAATCTCGACGCCCGCGAATCTTACGCGGAGTATGGCGAGATGGTGAAAAAGGCGGACATTCAGGCCGTCATCATCGGCACACCCATGCCGTTTCATGTTCCCCAGGCGATTGACGCGCTGAATCGGGGCTTGCACGTCCTCAGCGAAGTGCCCGCCGGCGTCTCCGTGGCGGAATGCCGCGAGCTGGTCGCGACCGCGAACCGATCGAAAGCGGTCTATATGATGGCGGAAAATTTTACCTACATGAAGCCGAACGTTTTGATCCGGGAACTGGTCCGCCGTGGCATGTTCGGCGAAACCTACTATGCCGAAGGGGAATACATTCATGAATTGAAGGCTTTTATCGAGGGAACGCCCTGGCGCCTCCACTGGCAGACGGGTATCAATGGCGTGACGTATGGAACCCATAGTCTGGGGCCGATACTGCAATGGATGCCGGGGGATCGGGTGGTTTCCGTTTGCTGCGCCGGAAGCGGCCATCACTTCCGGGACCCGCGAGGCGACCTCTACGAGAACGAGGATTCCTGCGTCATGCTCTGCAAGATGGCGAAAGGCGGATTGGTTAAGATCCGGGTGGATATGCTGTCCGATCGTCCGCACTCGATGATCAACTACCAGCTCCAAGGGGCGGATGGCGCCTATGAATCGGCGCGAGACGAGGGAGGAAAGAATCGCATTTGGCTTCGCGGCCGCGGCGCGGAACATACGTGGTCGGATCTGGCGGAGTTGGAGGCCGAATTTCTGCCCGAGGACTGGCGCAAAGGGGAGGCGATGGCGTCAAAAGCGGGCCATTGGGGCGGAGATTATTTTGAAATTCTGGACTTCCTCGGCGCCATCACGGGCCGGAAGCCATGCCCCATCGGCATCCACGAGGCCATGGACATGACGCTGCCCGGGCTCGTCAGCCAGGAGTCCATCGCCAAAGGCGGTTGCTGGCTTCCTGTGCCCGATTCCAGAACATGGTAGAGAGGCCCTGGCCATGAAGAAGCCCATCGTTTCCATGACCGAAAGGGACCGTCGGTTTTATGAGGAGCGGCTTCGGGCGTTTTTGCCGGAGGACATCGTCGACGCGCATGCGCATGTGTGGCTGGAGCGGCACAAGGCCCCAGCTCCGGCCGGTCCCTGCCGGACGGTGACCTGGCCGGCGCGCGTGGCCAGGGAACAATCGGGCGAAGACCTGGAGGAATCGTGTCGGCTGCTGTTTCCCGGCAAACGGGTTGTCCCCCTGATCTTCGGAAACACGCTCGACCAGGCCGACGATATCGAAGCGAACAACGCCTACGTGGCCGCCTGCGCCAGACGCGGCGGATGGCCGGCCTGGAGCACGGAGGGGTTGCCCGCGGAGGAATGCGTGCTCCGGGACGGCGCGCCCGTGGCCTGCGATATCACCCACCCGAAATACGAACGGCGGTTTAGCGAGATGGTGCGGCGTTGGTTCTCCGCCGGACCGGACGGCTTGAACGCCGATGGAGTCAAGGTGGACGGCTCGCTGAGTTTGCCGACAGGGCCGGGACTGAAAAATCACGGCAACCTTTGGGGCTTGGAGCTGCAGCGCCGGTATCTTTCCATCTTGTACGAGGAGGCGAAGCGTTGCGAACCGGGGAAGGGCTCGCGAATTAAATCGTAGAGGGAATAGCAGCTTGTTATGGGCGAAGAAATCATGAGAAAAGAAGCGTCGCTGAAACTTGCGCGGGATTGGTCCGACGCCGCATTCGGCGGGCCGTCCCGCCCGCCCACTGTGACGGTGGAGCGCTGGAATCAAAGTTGGGAATCGCCCAAGCATGGGAAATCCATCGTCGCTGAGCCGCTGTGCATCGGCGGACGCGTCTTTCCATCCGGCCTGGGTACGCACGCCGACAGCGAGATCGTATTGAAACTTCCGGGGGCGGGGAAGCGATTCAGCGCCTTCGCCGGAATGGACAGGAATTCCTATAGCCTGACATGGCCTTCTCAAGAAGGCCGAATCGTTTTCTCCATCGAGGCCGGCGGGAAAGAGCTGTGGGCGAGCAAGCCGCTGGGTCTTGCCGACCCCCCGCTTGAAGTCGGGCTCAACCTCGCTGGCGCGCGCGAGCTGACGCTGAAGACGCGGGAAATCAACGGCAACATCGCTCTGGCCCATGCCGATTGGGCGGACATCCGCATCGAGTGCGAGAACGGGGGCGTCATGTCGGTGGGCATCCCCATGGGGATGCCCGTGGGAAAAGTCCCGCTTAGGGGAACTCCCTCGATCTCGTTCAGGATGGGAGACTGGTCTTCGCCAGAGGTTCTGGCGCGTTCCCGCTTCGCGGTGAAAAGACTGCCGTCCGGCGACGGCTTATCGCGAAACGAAGCGGTCTGGGACGATCCCGTCACCGGCCTTGCAGTCATGGTGGAGGTGACGGAATGCGCCGATCTCCCCGCTGTGGAATATGTGCTCCGCCTCAAGAACAACGGGCAAGCCGATACGCCGGTCATCGAAGATATCCTGTCGGCGGACTTCTCATGGCCGGTCGCAAAAACGCCCACCATGCTCTATCGCTCCCGCGGGTCCACGGCGCTGATGGAAGACTTCCTGTACTCCAAAACGCCCATTGCGCCCGGCGCAAGCGTGCGCATGGCGCCGGTTGGCGTCGATGGCATGCGGGGCGAAGACGGGCGGGATTTGACCCAGTTTGTCTCATCAGGGCGATCTTCGGACGTCTGGCTGCCATTTTTCAATATTGAGACGGGGAAGGAAGGTTTTGTGATGGCGATCGGCTGGACCGGCGCCTGGCTTGCGGAATTCGAACAAGTTGACGAGGACTCGTTGAAAATCAGAGCCGGCCTGGAACGAACCCGGCTTAGGCTGCATCCCGGCGAGGAGATCCGTCTGCCGCGGATCCTTCTCGTTTTCTGGGAAGACGAACCCTTGAACGGGCACAACCTCCTGAGGCGGTTCCTTGTGCGCCACGGCACACCGCGTCCGGGCGGCCGGCCTCCGGTAACGCCGATTTCGTATGCCACCTGGGGCGGAACACCCACTTCTACTCATCTGAGATGGATCGCGAAACTGGCGGAGGAACATCTCGAGTGCGACTGCTATTGGGTCGATGCGGACTGGTATGGTCCGGCAAGAAAGGCGGCTCAGGAATCGCAGGGCGAATGGTCGAAATGGGTCGGCCATTGGGCGGTCAATCCCGTCACGCACCCCGATGGTCTCAGGCCGATCGGCGAAGCCGCGCGAAAAGCGGGGATGAAATTCCTGCTCTGGCTTGAACCGGAACGCGCCCAAGCCAACACACCCTGGCGCCAGGAACATCCGGAGTGGTTCCTCCCGGCGGGCGGGCGGGGATTCCTGTTGAATCTTGGCATCCCGGAAGCGCGGCGTTTTGTGACGGACTATGTCTCCGATTTGATCGCGCGCGAGGGCGTGGATATTTACCGGCAGGATTTCAACATGGCGCCGTTGCCCTCGTGGCTGGCGGCTGACGCTCCAGACCGGCAAGGCATGACCGAAATCAGATTTATTGAGGGACTCTACGAGTTTTGGGACGAGTTGCTGCGCAGACACCCCGGTCTCCTCATCGACAACTGCGCTTCAGGCGGAAAACGAATCGATATCGAAACCATCAGGAGAAGCATTCCGCTGCACCGGACCGACTACCACGCGGGATGGGATCCCATCGGCCGGCAGATCCAGGGAATGGGGCTTAATTATTGGGTGCCGTTCAGCGGCGACAACACGGCGATCCGCCCGAACGACACCTATGATTTTCGGAGTTCCTTTGCGGCCTGCGTCGCATTATTCCCGATGCTGGCCGATGGCGCGAACGACATGCCAAAGGATTATCCCTGGCCCTGGCTCAGGACCATGATCGGGCAACTGAAAAGGTGCCGGCCCGCCTTCGCGGGCGATTATTATCCGCTCCTTCCCAGCGCGGTTTTTAGCGACGACTGGACGGAGCAGCGGATGCGCGCCGCGCGTTACCCCGGCGGCGATCATGCCTGGTTCGCGAGCGACATCTGGGCGGCGTATCAGATGCACCGGGCGGATCTCGGCGAGGGATTTGTCGTGGCCTTGAGAAGGGACAAGAGCCCGTTCCTCTCGGCGCAACTGGTTCTGAAGGGGCTTGACGGGAAGAAGCGTTACGGGGTCGAGGACGCGGACACCGGCGAGAAGCGGGAGATCGGCGGCGCCGTTCTTCTCTCGGAGGGACTCCGCGTCGAGATCCCCGAGCCGCGCGGAAGCCGGCTCTTCTTCCTGCGGGCATTGTAGCGTTGTGACGCGGCGAGTATAGCCGTATTGGGAAAGGAGATCATGAAGCGGTCCGAAATCAACACAATCATGCGCGAGAGTCTGGCGTTCCTGCGGGCCAGGCAGTTCCTCCTGCCGCCCTTTGCGACGTGGACGCCGGAGGAATGGAGGAAGAAGGGACCGGAATGTCGGGACATCGTCGCTCAACAGCTTGGCTGGGATATAACGGATTTCGGGTCCGGCGCTTTCGACAAGGTGGGGCTCTTCCTGTTCACCATTCGGAACGGCACGTTCGAGGATCTGAAAAGGACGGATGGGAAGATCTATGCGGAGAAAATTCTTATCGTCCAGCCGAACCAGGTGACGCCCACGCATTTCCATCACCAGAAAATGGAGGACATCATCAACCGGGGCGGAGGTGAACTGGTGATCCAGTTCTGGAATTCGACGCCGGACGAAAGGCTGGCGGATACAGACGTCGTCCTGAGCGTGGATGGCGTGCGCACCGTGATCAAGGCGGGAACGACGATCACGCTGAAGCCCGGCGAGTCGGTCTGTATCCGGCAGAAGCAATACCACAAGTTCTGGGGCGCGGCGGGAAAGGGCACGGTTCTGGTCGGGGAAGTCAGTCGGGTGAACGATGACCACGTGGACAACCGGTTTCTCGATCCGGTGGGTCGTTTCCCGGACATCGAGGAGGACGAACCGCCATTATACCTCCTGTACAATGACTACAGGAGGTACTACCGGAATATGTGAACCGTGGCTTGGTCCCCCCTGATCGAGTCGCGTGGAGAATACATAGGAGCATAGGTCATGAAGACGAACACTTCGATTTTCAATCCCAGCGCTGAAATGCCCGCATGGCTGACTCGTAATGTCCGGTGGTTCGTTACGGATTGGCAGGTATCCAAGCTCATGCCAAAAACGAACGGCGGTGTGGCGAATCGCCTGTTTACGGGATGGCGTGCTGTCTGTTCTGCCGCCACGTTCGGCCGGATTGTACGAAGTGACCTCCACATGAGCAGCACAGAGAAAGGCAAAAAGATATGGTCTGGGAAGCAAGGAGCACAGTCGTCGTCGTGGTCGTCCTGCTGGGCACCCCCATGAGCGCCACTACGATATCTGCCGCCGACTGGCCGCCGCTGCCGGACGCCGGCAATACGGTCACGCAATCGGTCGATGGTCGAACCATCGAGCGGTTCACCCACCACAGTCGCGGCCAGTGGGGATATGACGTTCCCCAGTCGAACTACTTTTTCCTGGTGCACCCCAAGACGAAGCCAGCCGGAAGTGCCCCGCTCTGCGTCGTTCTGCATTCGGCCAACCGCACGGGCTTTGACTACCTCGGTTACAATTTCCTGAACCGCAAGGTGGATCCGGCCGACGATCCCGGCGATATCAGTGGAAAGGCGCCGGCGGACTTCTACGCGCTCTACCTGGACAGCAACAACGCCGAGTGGTGGGGGTGGGCCAGTGTGAGCAACGACGCCACGCGGTACTCGAAAGAGCCTACTTCCACCGAGAAGCGTGTACTGGACACCATCGAATGGGTAGCGACGACGTACAACGTGGACCGCAATCGCATCTACCTGAGCGGCATATCCATGGGTGGTTGCGGCAGCCTGGGAATCGGCCTGCCGAACGGCGATGTCTTTGCCGCAGTGCGCGTCTGGGTTCCCGCGGGAACGGGATATGTGGCGTGCCGCATGGGCTTTTCTTCCGGGCCATCCGCCGACGTCCCGCAGGCGCGGAAGGACGTGTGGCGGAAGCGGATCTCCGGCGTCGGCCGGCCCGACCCGCCGTATGTGGTCGATTTCTCGTCCCAGAGCGACGGATGGTCGAAGGATCAGGATGTTCTGCTGAATGCGGCTCGTGAGGGCCATCTTCCCATGGTTGTCGGATGGGGCCCCTTTGGTCACGTCGGAAGCCATTCTCCCGTCGGCAAGTACCCGCCGTGTGCGGCTGTATTGGCGCTGCCGTGGTTGGAGATCCGCAAGAACGAGGCGTATCCCGTGTTCACTCGTGCGTCGTCGGATCAGCGTTGCCCATGGCTCAACAAGCCCGGTGGGTTCGATGAGTCTGGGCAGATCAATGCCTACTTTCGCTGGAGGAGCATGAAGGACGCACCATCCGTATTCGCCATGCGGCTCTGGCTCGAACACCCGACGGCGGGCGGGGCATCATCAAACGCTCCAGTAGAATCGGTGGCGGATATCACGTTGCGTCGTTTGCAGCAGTTCAGAGTCATTCCGAACAAGCCCTACGCGTGGCGCTTGGTTCGTGGGGAGAAGCCCGTGGGTTCGGGTGTGATCGAGTCGGATGTCGCCGGACTGCTGACGATCCCGAAGGTGACGATTACCCGCGTAGCGATGGAGTTGCATCTGAAACCAGTGGCGGAAACGAAATGAAAGGCGAGAATGATGTGAACGGGATCCAAACTCTGTGTGGAACGTGGCGTCTTGCGCTCGATCCTGGAAATGAGGGGAAGACAAACGGCTGGTTTCACGAGAGCCGTCCGGGAGCGCTGGACGAATGAAGGTCCCGTTGATTGACCACGAGCGATTCTGGCGCGACCGCGTTTCCCGCTCCACGTACTGGATGAGCGACCCTATTCACCCCAACGAGTATGGGCACCGGGCCTTTGCCGAGTGCCTCCACCGGGAACTGGGTATTTTTGACCCGGCCAGCCAGACAGGCCGGTTGCACGTGCCATAAATCCGGTATTCCAATAATACCGGTTGTTTCACGTTGTGGCGCCGGATTGGTCGGAATAGGCTATCGTGACAGTGATCTATTGCATGTTTTGGAGTGCGGTGGCTTGATGCCGCTTTTGGATTTGCAGGGAAAGCGCTGTCAAGCCAGCGCACTCACGCGCAAGAATACGATACAAGAATAAAGGTATATTACAATGAAGCACTCGATTCCCAATCCCAGCGCTGAAATGCCCGCATGGCTGACTCGTAACGTCCGGTGGTTCGTTACGGATTGGCGGGTTTCCAAGCTCATGCCAATAACGGAAGGCGGCGTGGCGGAAGCGCCCTGCATCGGGCTTGCGGATCGTACCGTTGGCTGGAAGGAGTTGCAGGCTTGTTCGGGAAATGGAGTAGCCCCATTCGTCAACGTACATTCCTTGTTCGAGCACCGTGACGGACTCGTCTACCTGGCTCATCGGCTCGATATCGTTCAGGCGGGCGAGTGGGAACTGCTGGTGGGGCACGACGGCGGCATCCGGATGTTTGTGGATGGCAAACACGCGCTGACCGAACCGGCGTTGCTGAATCCGCTCTGTCCGGCCCGATCGGCCGTGCGTCTGCCGCTGAGCAAGGGACAGCATGAGATCGTCATCGCTTTCGATCTGGCGGCGGGAATGGGCTGGGGCATCATGTTCCAGGCCCATCCGGCCGACAGCGCTCCGCGCGCCAAAACGATCATGATCGACGATCTGAGCATCGGCCAACCTTCGGAAGCGCTCTCCCCGCGCCGGGAACCGGGTCATTGGAAAGTGTTGCCATACGAAGCGCAGGGGTTCTCCGGCAAGTGCGTGTGCGCCCTGGTCAATACCGGCGCGCCGGAACTGACGATCCCCCTGAACGTCCAAGGCTGGCATGCGGTTTACCTGGGGCTGGGCAGTGACGGCATCAATCCCAAGAACAATATCCGCGTCAAACTTTCCGGCGATGCCGCTTTCCAGCATCGGGGACAGAAATATGGGGAAGGCGAGGAAGTGTTGTTCAAATGCGCCGACCTGACCGGACAGGATCTGGTGATCGCTCAGCAAAGCGCCGGATATTCCCAGGCGGCTTGTCTTTATTTCGTAAAACTGGTTCCGATGACGGAAAAGGAAGTCGAAGCGTTGCGGCGCGATTGTCGGCAACGCGAAACGAAGCGGCTGATAAGCACGATTGACGGATTCAGCTTCATCTATGAACACATGCCGACCACCAAGGCGGAACTGCTGGAGGAATTCGAACCGTACCGCGGCAGCGATTTCGGCACAATCTGGTGGCAGTACAGCGGCGCCGATACGGTTAATTACCGCAGCCGACTCGGAACCATCGCGGGAGAAAACACGCATGATTTTCCGCGTCCGGGAGACCGCTACTTTGTCCAGGCGGTGAAGACGCTGATTGAGCGCGGCATCGATATTACCAAAGTAGCGGTCGAGGCTTGTCATGACATGGGCATCGATATTCACATCGGCATGCGTCCCTGCGCCTGGAAAGGGCCGCCGCCGTTTGAAGAGTCCATGAGTTCCAATTTTTACACTTCCCATCCGGAATGGCGCTGCCGCGACCGCGACGGAACGTCGTTGACCCGCATGAGTTTTGCCGTTCCCGAAGTGCGACAACATCTCCTCGGCATTTTCCGCGAGGTGCTGGATGCCAGACCGGAGGGTTTAAACATGCTCTACAATCGGGGCATTCCGGTTGTTCTGTGGGAGGACGCCTTTTGCGACCGGTTCCGAGCAAAATATGCCGAGGACGCCCGCAAAGTGCCGGAAGACGACACGCGCCTGCACGATCTGCGCGCCGAGATCATGACCGGATGGATGCGCGAGGTCCGGCAATTGCTCGATTCGTTTCAGAGGGAACAGGGGCTGCAAAAGCGGCTGGCGCTTTCCGCCATGTGCACGGGAACCGAAGCGGATAACCGGATGGCCGGGCTGGATGTCCCGCTCTGGATACGCGAGGGATTGATTGACCAGATCGGTATTTGGGATGGGGGTGCGCGGGGAATGTCGAGTCAGCCGATGGATGTCGCCTACTATCGGCGCATCACCGCCGGTACCGGCGTTACTATTCATCCCAGCCAGACGGCCTGGACTTTGCCCACGGCCGAGGCGGTATTGCGGCATTCGCTGGAACGATACGATGCCGGCGCCGATGGTCTGCTTTTCTGGGATGCGAACGCCAAGGTCGACGATGGTCTGCTTTGGCCCATGATCGGCCGGATGGGACACGTGGAAGAGATGCGCGCGCGGGCCGCCATGAAAGGAAGATCCTGGCCGGCCACGGGCGAGATTCGCCATGTGGGCGAAGAACCCGCGTCGCGCTGGTCCGCCTGGGAAGGGTTTTGAACAACCATGACACACGTAAGGATGCAAGCTTGAAAAAACGGGAAGTATTCCTAATCACGCACACCCACTGGGACCGGGAGTGGTATCTGTCCCTGGATCAATACCGTTTCCGCCTCGTACGGTTGATGGATGGATTGCTCGATATTCTGGCCGAACAGCCCGACTATCATTCCTACTGGCTCGATGGACAGACCATTCCCATTGAAGATTACCTGGCGGTGCGACCGGAGCGGCGCGACGCCCTAATGGCCGCTTTGCGCAGCGGGAAGATCCTGATTGGGCCCTGGTATGTTTCGGCCGACGAGTTCATGGTGGCGGGCGAGGCCTGTATCCGCAATCTTCTCCTGGGCTGCGAGCAAATGCGTGCCGTCGGCCAGGAAAATCCGTTCGGCTATCTCGCCGACATTTTCGGCCATGTTTCCCAGATGCCGCAAATCCTGCGAGGCTTTGGGATCGATAACGCCATCTTCTGGCGCGGGTATGTGGAGCGCTCGCTCAAGGGCGCGGCGGAGCAGGCCTGGACGGGGGCCGATGGCAGCCGGATCATCGCGGTGTGCCTGGTCAGAGGGTACTCCAGCGCCTGTCAGATCCAGGATATTCTGGACGCGAACGGCAACGGGCCGGGAACGTTCCAGGCCGGCATGAATGCCAAAGGCGGCTTTCTCGAGAAGTTGGATGCGCTCCGGAACTATTGCCAGGCCGGGCCCATCCTGTTGTTAAACGGCGTAGATCATGCGTTGCCGCTTGCCGATCTGCCGAGGATCGTCAGCCGCCTCGAACAAATGCGTCCCGATCTTCGTGTCACGCATGCGTCTTTCAGTGAATACATCGCCCGGTTGCGCGGCAAAAAGCTGCCCGCCAACCTTCCGCGCGGCGAAATGCGCTATGTGCCGGGACTCGACTGCACCGCCTCCGCGCGCATTGGACAGAAGGTCGCCAATGCCCGCTGCGAGGATCTGCTGATCCATTACGCCGAACCGCTGAACGCGTGGGCGGCGTGGCTTGGCAAACCGGTTCCGCCCGGCTTTTTGCGCCGCGCCTGGAAACTGCTGCTGAAGAATCACTCGCATGACACCCTTTCCGGCGTCCACGCCGACTCCGTGGCGATGGATATGGCCACGCGTTTCCGTCGCATCGAAGAGATCGGCGGCGGGATCGTTCGCGAATCCCTGGCGCGGCTGACCGGCGAAATCGCAGCGGAAGAGGCGGTTTCGGAAACGTCGCGCGCCCGCGTCTATCAGCCCTGCGGCTGGGCGCGTCAGGGCGTGGTGGAAATGGAGCTTGACCTGCCGGCGTCCGTTTCGGCCGCCGACGTGCGCGTCAGCCGTGGCGGGACCGCCTGCCCGACGCAGTTGCTGTCGGCCGGTCCGGAATATCGCGCTCAGTACCACGACTACGTCAACCCGACGCGGGAAAAGGCGTTGCGCGTCCGCCTGCTGGCCGATCTGGGCAGTTTGCCGGCGATGTCGCTGAGCGCGTGTGACATTCGCGTGCAGGGGGAACGGACGCGCCAGGCGAAACGCGAGCGGAAAGTCGGATCGGGGAACGCGACGCTGGATAACGGGCTGATTCGCGCCCGGATTCATCCGGACGGCTCGTTCGACCTCGTGGATTTGCGCAACGGCCTGGAGGCCATGAATCTGAACGTGCTGCGGGATGAACCGGATGACGGGACCCTCTATCACTTCCTGCGAACGGTGCGGGACGATCGGTCCGAGACATCCTCGCCTTCCCGCGGCAAAGTCGAAAAAATCGAGAACGGTCCGTTGCGCGCCACCTGTCGCGTGAAAACCGCCATTCCGTCCGGCGGCGTTGAAGTTCCGCTGACCATCGCCATCGCGTTGCTCCGCGGCGAGGATTTTGTCCGCGTCCGCGCGCAGATTGACAATCGCGCCGTCAACCATCGGCTGTGCGCCACGTTCCGCTTGCCGGGGGGATTCAACCGGATGTGGGCGCATACGCCGTTTGACGTGGTCGAGCGGAAAATCCATTTGCCGCAATATCGGACGTATCGGATGGACAACAAGACCTTCCAATACGACAAGGGATGGCTGATCCGGCCGATGCAGGCGTTTGTCGCCGCCGTCGGGCGCCGCGGTTCGCTGTTTTGCCTGTGCAAAGGGCAGCATGAGTATTTTCAACCGCAAAAGGACATGCTCCACATCACGCTGCTCCGTTCGACCGGCTTGATCTCGCCAAATTTTACGATGCATGAGTCCGGAGGCGGGCAGTGCCTGGGCCAGACGACGCTCGCGTATGCGGTGGGGTTGACCGGACAAGCCAAGCCGGTCGAGTTGCTCAAACGCGCGCTTGAATTCCGACTACCTCCGCGCGTGTATCAGACCTACGGTCAGGAACCGGCGGAAGAGGAAACGGCGCTCTGTTCCGTTTCGCAATCGGATTGGGTGATTTCCGCCATCAAACGTTCCGAGGATGGCAAAGGGGTGGTCGTGCGCGTATTCAGCCTCGCCTCGAAACCCCAGGCCGGCGCGCTCACGATGGGGCGGCCGGTTTCGCGCGCCTGGCTGGCGCGGCTCGACGAGACCAAAACCGGGGAATTGCCCGTCGACGGCAGTGCGGTCCGCTTACGCCTTAGTCCAAAGCAGATTCTGACGGTAATTTTTGAGGCGGCATGCCGGCCGTGACGATAACCAAGGATTCTTATAGATGAAGACATTCATCCCCCGCGTTGGGTATGGGCACATGGCGCTTGACTACGTCATTCAACGGGTCAAAGACCTGCGCCGGGAGCGCGCCGCCCGGTTGGGCGCCATCCGCACTCGCGAGCAGGCGGTTCGGTACCGGGAAAGCGTTCGGCGCACCATCCGGGCGGCATTCGCCCTGGCGCCGGCAAAGACGCCCTTAAATGCTCGGATTACCGGGACCATCCGGCGCAACGGCTACCGGATCGAGAAGGTCATTTTCGAAAGCCGTCCGGGATGTCTTGTCACCGGCAATCTCTATCTTCCCGCCGAAATCGGGAAACCGTGTCCCGGTGTGGTTTCCCCTTGCGGGCACAGCGCGAATGGGAAGGCCTATCCGTCGTATCAGGAGGTATACCAGCGGCTGGTCCATGCGGGATTCGTCGTGCTTGCGTACGATCCTTTCAACCAAGGGGAACGGGACCAATACTTCCATTTACCGAAACTCCATCCCTTGCGCGCCAATTGCTGCGCGGCCCACAACATGATGGGCAAGCAACTGGAGTTGATCGGCGAATACTTCGGCATGTGGCGCGCCTGGGACGGCATTCGCGCGCTCGATTACCTGTTGACGCGGCCGGAAGTGGATGCGCGTCGCGTTGGGGTGACCGGCAATTCCGGCGGCGGGACGCTGACCACCTGGCTTTGGGCGATCGAGGAGCGGTTCGCCATGGCCGCGCCGAACTGTTTTATTACGACGTTTCTGCGCAATCTCGAAAACGAAATTCCCGCGGACTGCGAACAATATCCTCCCGGCGTGTTGGGGGCCGGACTGGAGATGGCCGATTTTCTGATTGCCAGGGCGCCCGAGCCGATCGTGCTGCTGGGGGAACGGCAGGACTTCTTCGATTTGCGCGGATTGCGGGAAGCCTATGCGGACGTGCGGCGATTTTACTCGTTTTTCGATGCGGAAGACAAGGCGGCGATCTTTGTCGGTACCCATGGACACGGCTATTATCCGGAATCTCAACGGGCCATGGTTCGCTTTTTTTGCGGACAATCGGGGATGAAACCGCCAGCGTCCGATCCTGTCGTTCGCGTGGAAAAGGATGCGTTGCTTCTCGTTACCCCCCAAGGCCAGGTGATCCCCGCTGGTGCCAAACCTATTTTCAAGATGATCGGTGAAAAAGCCGACACACTGGTTGCGATGCGAAAAGTTCTTTCGGCGTCCGCATTGCGGGGGAAGGCGCGAACGCTTCTGGCGCTTCCGTCGCGAACGGGCGCGCCGCGCTATCGGATCTTGAGGGCGTTTTCAACCGGCACCCGGCCGGATTTTGGGCGCAGGCTCGTTGCCGGGCGCCCCGCGCTGAAAGGGGAGATCATCTTCAGCCGATTCGCGATCGAAACCGAAGGCGAGATACGGGCGATCTTGAAGAAAAGGGTCAAGGCCTTTGAAGCCACGCTCAGCGTGGAAAAGACGATCGCTCTTTACCTGCCGCATGTTTCCTCGGAGGAGGACATGGCGTCCGATGGCCTGGCGAGAACGCTGATGGCCAGGGGGCCGGCCTATTTTCTGGATGTGCGCGGTTTGGGCGAATCGCTTCCGGACGAGGATGGTCCCTTCCTGGGTCCCTACGGGATGGATTATCTGTTTCACGGCCATGGCCTCATGCTGGGAGAGAGTTACCTGGGGCGGCGGGTGCACGATCTGTTGTGCGTCCTGGATTTGCTGAAGAAAGAAGGCGCGAAAGACGTGCGCCTGTATGGCCGGGGGCAGGGCGCCATCATCGCGTTGTTCGGCGCGCTGTTCTGCCCGGCGGTAAGCCGGGTGGTTCTCAAGAATGGTCCCATCGCTTGCCGCGAGTGGACCCAACGCGCGGTCGTGAACTGGCCGGCGGCGTGCTTCGTCCGTGGCATGTTGAAGGAGTTCGATCTGACGGACTGCACCCGGGCCCTTGGCAGCCGGGTGAAGCTGATTGAGCCGTGGGATTCCCAAATGAAACCGTATGCCGTCAGAGAACTTGGACATCTCTTGAGAGAAACGGGACTGTCCAAAAGAATTCTTGCCGATCATTGAGCGCCCGCTTGGAAATGTTTATTATGAAACGCAATGGAACACGAATCGAGACGAAGCGGTATGTCCTGGAGTTCCGGGCGGGAGAACCCGTCGCGCGGCTCCTCGTCAAAGGCGCCGGCCGGCGGTACATATTTTTCCTGGGCGGCGCCTGCAATACGACAAAAGCGCGCGACGAAACCCGCGCATTCGGGAAGCCCTCCTTCCGCGAAACCCCGGGCGTATGCACTGTCACGATCCCGGAATCGTCCACAGTCTGGAAACGAAAAACCAATTGTTATGTCTGCCGCGAGGACTCGATCGAGTTCTGTTACACGGTTGCCGGGAGAGGATTGGTGGAGCGCGCGCATTTCTTCCGCGGTTACCATCAGGGCGCGGAACATGGTTTTGCGGGAGACATCGACGAAATCTATTCGACCTGCCCGAATTTTCAGGAACGTCTCCACTATCATCCGGTCGACTCCTTCTCCATCTCGTTCGGCAACGACCTGACCCCCTCCGTGGGAGGCCAGGCGCTGGCCTCGCCGTGTCCCTGCATGGGTTTGCGCGATCGTCGTGACCGGCTGTTCATGGTGGCGGGGCTCGCCACCCAGCCGGGCGACTATACGTGGGACGCCTTCGAGTGGAACCCGCCGGTCGCGATTCCGCCGACACCCTTCGGCCCGGATTCGAAATTCGCCGGCGGTTTCGCGGCGACGTATGCGGGAAAACAGCGCGTCAACGGCGATTGGCGGAGCCCGCGGCTGATCCTGGCGTTTGCGCGCGGTCAGGAACGGGTTCTGCCGACCTACCTCTATTACTGCTATCGGCACGGATACCTGTCCAGACCGAGGCCCGTCCGGTCGCCGGCCTGGTGGCGCGAACCGATCTACTGCACGTGGAATGACCAGACGGCGCTCTCGCAAGGACTCGACATGAACTTTGTCGCCAATAAAGAGCCGAAGGTTGGCGATCTCTGTAGTCAGAAACTCACGGAGGGCTGGGTGCGGCGGCTGATGCGGCGTGGCTGCAAACCGGGGATCGTCATTCTGGACGCCCAGTGGCAGAAGCATCTGAATACGGCCGAGCCGGACGAGAAGAAATGGCCGAATATGCGGGGTTGGATCGAGAAGTGCCATGACCGCGGAATACGCGTCTTCCTGTGGACGGCGGCTTGGAGCACGGATGGTTTGTCCAAGGAAGAGTGCGTGCTCCGGGATGGCACGCCCGTTACCTGTGACATAACCAATCCGAAATACGAACTGCGGTTTCGCGAGATGGTGCGGCGCTGGTTCTCCCCCGGGCCGGAGGGCCTGAACGCCGACGGAGTCAAGGTGGACGGCTTGCTAGCCTTGCCGACTGGGCCGGGGCTGAAAAGTCACGGCAACCTTTGGGGATTGGAGCTGCAGCGCCGGTATCTTTCCGTCCTGCACGAGGAGGCTAAGCGTTGCCGGCGGGACATCTGCATCAGCACGTATGTCGCCCATCCCTACCTGGCGCCGTTCAGCGATATGGTGCGGATCGCGGACATGTTCACCTGCCGCCTTACTGCGCACGTAACAATGCTGCACCGGGCGGAGATTTACCGGCAGACCATGCCGCATGCGGTCATCGACACCGACGGGCAGTTGGCTTTTTACATGGACGACGACTATGCGCGCGAGTTGGCGGAGCAGGCACGCATCGGTGTGCCAACCCTGTATAACGCCGAGTGGCTGCGCCGGCATCGTTCTTTCCTGCCGGCAAAGCTGAATCGGCTGACGGCTTCGGACTACGCCGAGTTCGCGCGGGTTTTTCGCGCGCGGGTGGACTCACGCTGAGAACAACACAGGAATCGTTCCATGC
>JAQULY010000009.1:0-8473 GCA_028718445.1 Kiritimatiellia bacterium | reverse complement strand
TTCCATGCGAATTGAACATCGAGGCCTTGTACAGTTTTTGAAAGGTGCGTTCGGCAACGGCGGCGCCAACTTGTTTGTGGATGCCAACGGCGGCATGCGCCGCATCAACGACAACGATTTGAACGGCGACGGCCTGTTCGACCTCGTGCTCCCGAATTCCCACGGCTACATCGAGCGCGGGCCGACTTATATCTATGCGCTGAACGACGGCGACTGGAAGAGAACCGAGCTTCCGCACGACAGTTGTTGGATGGCGAAAGCCGCGGACGTGGACGGCGATGGGTATCTGGATCTGATCGTTGCCAACGGCGAAAACGGCGTCAGTTCCGAGTTGAAATCCTATATCTACTGGGGCGGACCGCGGGGATTGACGGGTGAACGCGCGGCCTTCGATACGGTTGGCGCTTATGATGTGGCGGTTGCCGATATCGACGGCAGCGGACGGCCGGCGGTCATCTTCTCCACCGCCTGGAGCGATCACCATAACGCGGGCGTGCCACTGTACCAGAAGATCTTCGCGCAAACGGCGCACCGCCTGTTTGTCGACGTCACCGGCACCCACAAAGTGCCCGGACTGGCCACTGTGGCGCTCCTCTGCGAGGACTTGGACGGCGATGGGCGTCCCGAACTGGTCCTGGCCAATTACCGTGAGCAGTACAACCACGATACCGATTCGTTCGTCTATCGGGGCGTCGCCGGAGGGTTCGACACCGCGAGTCCCATCCGCCTTCCGACCCACTACGCGCTGCAGGTGCTGGCCGCCGATCTGAATGGTGACGGATTCAAGGAGCTTGTCTTCGCCGGGGGCAATCAAGTGGCCATCTACTGGAATGACCGCGGCGTTTTTCGCGCCGATTGCCGGCTGGTTCTGGATATTCCCGGCCGGGACACGCAGTTCAATTCGGGCGCGTTGGGCATCGGTATCGGCGACGTGGATGGTGATGCCATTCCGGAACTGGTGGTCGGCGCCAGGGACGGTATTGAGATCCGCAAAGCCACCGATTTGACACGCGCGCGGATGACGCTCCCGTGCAAGGAAGGGTGTTCGCGAGTCGCGCTCGCCGACATCCGGAATACCGGCCGCCTGGACCTCATCGCTTCCCATTACTGCTCGGAGAAGTCGTACGACGGCGAATCGCGCGTGTTCTGGAACAGCGAGCACGGGTACCGGACCAACGATGTCGCCCGGTTCGCCACGCACGGCGCCATGGGGTGCATGGCCGCCGACCTGGACAACGATGGGGTGAAGGAGATCGTGTTCTGCAACACCATGCAAGGCCCGTCCCAGTACGACCCGGAGTTCCCGGTGTTCGTTTACTACGGCACGCCGGAGCACCGCTATCTGCCGGAGGACCGCCGGGACTACCCGGTCAAGTACGGCTGCCATGCCTATGTGGCGGCGGATGTCGACAACGACGGCTGGACCGAACTGTTGCTGACCACGGGGAATGGCGTACGCGTTTTCAAGGGGACCCCGCAGGGACCCGATCCGGCGAACTACTACGACGTGCCGCACACTCCGGGGTCGATAGTGCTCATAGGCGCGGTGCTCGTGGCTGACTTCAACCGTGACGGTTGGCTGGATATGATCATAACGCCTTGGGTGTACGGCGACTCCCCGAACGAGCTGGAGAACTCGACGTACGTCTACTTTGGGGGGCCGGATGGTTTTTCCAACGCGCGTCGCATGGCCTTGCCCGCTTACACCGCAAGCGCCCCATCCGTTCTGCTGGCCGACATCAACCGCGACGGGTACCTCGACTTCCTGTATGGGGACAAGCGAGGGTATATCGGCGTATACTACGGCGGGCCGGACGGTTTCGACCGGAAGCGATTCGGGAAGATCCCACTCAAGGATTTCAACGGTGCGATTCTGTTGGGGCTGGCCGTGGCCGACATTGACGGCGACGGCTGGCCGGAACTGTTCCTGTCGACCGGCGGGCACTATACGCATCGGGCCAGCCACCTGTATGTGTTGCGTGACGGCAAAAACGGCTTCCCGATGGAGGAGCAGACCCTCTTCGAGACCGGCGGCACCGCCGGGTTTCCTGCGTTGGCCGACATGCGGGGCCGCGGCCATTTGGACCTTCTGCTGCCGTTCTATTCCACGCACGAGACTCGCGAACTACCGGCCCGCATCTTCCGCGGCGACGGCAAGGGACACTTCGATTGGGCCAATCCGCTGTCGATCGATTGTCTGGCTTCGATCGCATTCTGTCCCGTGGACCTTACGGGCAACGGGTATCCCGACCTGTTCATCTGCTGCCATCGCAACAACCTGGGCCATATCGTCAACTCCAAGCTGATCATGAACGGCCCGAATGGCCTGGACTTGGAGCATGCGCAGGACATTCTCGGCTACGGCCCGCACTGCTTCACCTTGTCGAACCAGGGCAACGCCATGGACCGGAGTGACCGTGAGTACTACACCTCACCGGTCTTCGCATGCGTCAACCCAGTGCGCCTCGGTTGGGAAGGGGAGACGCCGCTCAAGACCGCGATCTCATTCCGGGTGCGCTTTGGCCGGACTGCGGAGGAGACCCTAGGCGCGGCATGGAGCGAAAGAATTGTCGAAAACGGCGGCGCGCTCCATGCGCCGTGCGGCGCGAAGCATATGCAATACAAGGCGAGCTTTCAGGCCCCCGGGTTCGTGAATTCGCCTCGGCTTTCTGCGGTGGCAATCGAATGCGATCGGACGGCCGACGATCCTTCTCCGGCATGAAGATGCCGAGAGCTGTTTTTACATGAAGACATACAGATCATGAAGAAATCCCTTTCAATCGTCATTGAGGATTCCGCATTGATATTCCGGAACCCCAAACCCCATGTCCGCAGCCTGCATGCTTATTTTCCATCGCTTGTGCGGTTGCGCGACAACAGCCTGGTGGCGGCTTTCGACCTTGGCAGCGCGTTTGAGGCGGTGGACGTGCGGTCGTTCACCGCGCGGTCTCGTGATGGCGGTGTCACCTGGAGCGAACCCGAGCCCCTGGTCCGATTTCCGGACAACCCGCCCGTTTCCACCACCTGTCGCATTGGACGCGCCAAAGACGGAACTCTCGTCGGATTTGGAGCCATTTTCAATCGATCCCGAACCGGGGAAGGGCTGGTCAATCCCCAGACCATGGGGTTCGTGCCGATGAAGCTGTTCCTGACCCAATCCCGGGATGAAGGCCGAACCTGGAGCAAGCCGCGCATCGTCAAGCCCGGGCTTGGCGCGGCGGCCTACGAGGTGTGCAGCCAGATACTGGATTGCGGCAAGGGACGTTGGCTGGCGCCCACTTCCACGTGGAAGGGATGGAATGGGGAAGATCCCGTCGGCATGAAAGCGGTTGTGCTGCGTTCCGATGATGGGGGCAAAACCTGGCCGGGACACGCCATTGTCATGGATGGCGCCGACAAAGGGATCTTTCACTGGGAAATCAAGCTGATCGAACTTGGCGGCGATCGCCTGTTGGCGGTTTGTTGGGCCCATGACGGCCGCGCGGGAAAAGACCTTCCGAATCGGTATGCCATCTCCGAGGATGGTGGAATGAGTTTCTGCAGTCCGAAATTGACGGGTTTGCACGGCCAGACCTGCACGCCCATTTTGCTGAAGGACCGCCGCATCCTGTGTCTTTACCGCCGGATGGATCGTCCGGGACTTTGGGCCAATCTGGCGCGCGTGGAAGGCGCTCGGTGGATTAACGAATCCGAGACCGCCATTTGGGGGGCGGCAACCCATGGTGCACGGTCGGGGAAAACCACCGAAATTCAGGCCATGAGCGCCCTGCGTTTCGGCTTGCCCGCCATGACCCGGTTGGCCGGTGGAAGAATTTTCGCGGCCTTCTGGTGCGTGGAAGACGGAGTGTCCAACATCCGCTGGTTTCGCTTGAGAGTCAAATAGATATATTGAGTCAGCCTTGTCGGCTGCGCAGGGAATGAATTCGAAATGAAAACACAAAGAACACACCAGACAAGACAACCGGGCGGCGTTTGGTCCGCCGCGCCAACGCCTTTTACCAGGGATATGCGGTTGGACACCGCCTCGGTCCGACGGATGGTGAAGCATCATCTGCGGCTCGGAATCAAGGGACTCTTTCTTGCCGGCACGAATGGCGAGGGCCCGTGGATGACTGAAGAGCAACGCCGATTGTTGGTCAGGACCGTGGCAGCCGGCGTGAAGGGGAAGATTCCGTTGGCCGTCCAGGTTACCGACAACTCCGCCGCGCGAATCCTTCGCAACATGGCAACGGCCAGGGAGGATGGGGCCGACATCGCCGTCATCGCGCCTCCCTACTTCATGACTCGCGCCACGCCGGATGCGATTCTCAAGCTGTACGTTGAGGCCATCCGTGACAGTCCGTTGCCGGTTGGCATCTACGACCGGGGCGCGTATGGCGCGGTGAAGGTTCCAGGCGCCGTTCTGCGGAAGCTCTACGCCGAAAAAAATGTCGTTCTGGTCAAGGACAGTTCATCCGATCCAGATAGGCGAGATCTCGCGCTGGCAGCCAGGCGGGCGAAGCCCAGCCTCACGCTTCTCAATGGCGACGAGTTCCATTGCGTGGATTATCTGAAGGCGGGATTCGATGGGCTGTTGCTGGGAGGCGGCGTTTTCAATGGTTGGCTGGCCGGCCGGATTATGGACGCGGTATCCGCGGGCGATCTGACTCTGGCTGAACGGCTCCAGCTTCGCATGAACCGGCTCATGTTTGCGGTGTATGGGGGTAAGAAGATCAAGTGCTGGTTGTCGGGTGAAAAGAAGCTGCTGGTGGAGATGGGCATTTTCAGCACCTGGCGGAACTATCCCGATTATCCACTCACTCCCGTCTGTCAGCGCGCCATTGCCCACGTCATGCGGACAGAACGGGACTGGCTCCTTCCCGGCGAGCGCTCATGAGGTCGGAAATGCGTGTTCCCTTACCCTACACTGACAGCAAGCCCATCGGCGCCGCGGATTTCTATTTCGCGATCAACTCCACATTCCGTTTTATTCTGAAACGATTCGGCATGCGAGGGTTACGGCGGTACTGGCAGGATCTTGGCGGCGAATATTTCGCGCCCGTGTCGAAGCTATGGAGGCGGCGCGGTCTGCCGGGGGTAGCCGCGTACTGGCGGGCGTTCTATCGCGCGGAACCCGGCGCCAAGGCCAGGGTCGCGTTGCATGCGCGCGCGGTGACAGTCGAAGTGAAGGTCTGTCCGGCGATCGCTCATCTGCGGAAACACCGGCGAAAAATCGTCCCCTGTTTCTGCCGGCACTGCTATTTCGTGAGCGAGGCCATCGCCGCGCCTGCGGGCTTGACCGTACTGGTAGAGGGCGGAAACGGGCAATGCCGGCAGACCTTTCTGCCGCGCCAGACCGGCTTGCCAAGGCAGCGATTAGGAGATATCAGGGAGGTTCCATGCTAGGCGTCTATGACTTCTGCGGTCACTATGAATGGACTTTTGAGTGGTTGCGCCGCCACGGGGACGAACCGCTCGTGCGCGCATTTTGGGACCGGGCGATCCATCGCGATAGTCAAACCCACGCGAGCCGCCTGATTCTCGAAAAGGGCATCGAGGGGATGAAGGAGTACTGGGGGCATACCCTGAGGGAGGAGGCGGCAGGATATCATACGACGGCCACAGGCAAGGTCATGCGTATCGACATGACGGCGTGTCCTTCCAAAGGGTTCCTGACGCGCAATCGCCTGAAACAGTATCGTGACTATTGTGACCACTGCATGGGCTGGCTAGGTCCCCTGATGAAGCGCGCCGGCTATGCGATCGACCACGAGCACAACCATGCCGGCCAATGCTGGTGGGAAATCCGGCGGTCAACGGCGCCGGACCGCGTCTCGACTCCCGGTCAGTTGGCCGGACGCTGGGATGTCCGTCTGACAAAGGACTGGCGACGTTCCGGTCAAACGATCGACCGATACAGCCGCTCAACTCGTCCGGACGACAAGACTCGCTCGCGCCGCCGGACCCACAGAAAGGCGTCATGAACGTATTGGGAACATTCTCGCTGAAGGATAAAGCGGCGCTTCTCACCGGAGGGGCCGGGCTCTATGGCCGTCAGATTGTGGCGGCGCTTGCGGAAGCCGGCGCCGATACGTATATCGCCTCGCGCGACGTGAAGGCGTTGGAAGCGGTGGCGGACGACCACCGCAAAAAGGGGCGCCTGGTGACGGCGCTCAAGCTCGATCAGGGCGAGGAAGCCTCCATCCTGGCCCTGCGGGACGAGATTTTGAAACGCGCCGGGCGCATCGATGTGCTGGTGAACAACGCGGTGCTCCGTCCCATGAAAGAGGGATATCGGGACACCGCCGACGCATTTGCGGAAAGTATGCGGGTCAACGCCACGGGTCTCTTCCTCGTCACGCGGGCGATTGGCGATGTCATGGCGCAACAGGGAAACGGCTCGATCGTTAATGTCGGTTCGATTCAGGGCATGGTCGGACCGGACCCGACGATCTACCGTGGGACGGACATGAGCGGCTGGTATCCGGACTACTTCTTTCACAAAGGCGGCATGGTCAATTTCACGCGTTTCGTGGCCAGCTACTATGGCGCCAAGGGTGTGCGCTGCAATTGTATCAGCCCGGGCGGCTTTTTCGCGGGCCAGCCGGAATCGTTCGTGCGCCAGTACAGCGAGCGCACCTTCCTGGGGCGCATGGCCGGCGAGTCGGATCTGAAGGGCATAGTCGTACTCCTTGCGTCTGACGCCTCGGCCTATATCACCGGCGCCAATATTCCAGTGGACGGCGGGTATACCGCAAAATAGGAGGACGCCCAATGACGACTTCGACTTGGAAAGGCTACTCATTGTCCCGCCTGATGCTGGGAACCGCCCAGTTCGGCATGCCCTACGGCGTTGCCAACCGGAAGGGACAACCGGACTACCGCGAAGTCGTGACGATGGTGGCGGCGGCGGTAGAGCGCGGCGTCAACTGCTTCGATACGGCGGCCGCCTACGGCTCCAGCGAGGAGGCGCTCGGCCGCGCGTTGCGGGATCTGGGCTTGGCGGAACGCGTGGTAGTGGTCACCAAGGTGCGGCACTTGACTACCGTCGAGGCGACGGATGCCACCCTTTCGAAGATGGCGATCGAGCGATCGGTTGCGGATTCCCGCCGGCGACTCGGACTCGATTGTCTTCCCGTAGTCATGTTTCATCAGGAGGCCGATGCCGCGCATCTGGATGCGCTCGAAGAACTGAAGGCGCGGGGCTGGATTCGGCATGTGGGGGTGTCGTGCGGCAACCGCCCTGGCCCGGCGGCGGAGTTTGTCGCGGCTGGGAACGTGTCCGCCCTGCAATTGCCGGGCAACGTTATCGACCGGCGCCACCAGCGTAGCGGGGTCTTTCGCGACGCGGCGGCGCGTGGCGTGGCGGGCTTCATCCGCAGCGTCTTTCTGCAGGGGCTGTTGGTGATGCCCGAGGACTCGATTCCGCCGGCATTGCGCGCAGTGATTCCGGTTCGTCGTCGGCTGGCGGCGATCGCGGGAGAAGCCGGCATAACCCTGACGGAACTGGTGGTGCGTTACATGTTGGCGCA
This sequence comes from Kiritimatiellia bacterium, assembly GCA_028718445.1. Lineage (GTDB taxonomy): Bacteria > Verrucomicrobiota > Kiritimatiellia > RFP12 > JAAYLN01 > JAQULY01. The sequence goes on along the minus strand of JAQULY010000009.1, from coordinate 962 downwards.
GGCGGGCGTCACCTGCGTCATCGTTGGCGTCGAGACCGTCGCGCAGGTTCGGGAGAATACCGCCTTGTTCGGCTCGGGGCCGCTGGATGAGGGCGTAGTGCAAGCCGTGGATGCGGTTGGCCCCGAGTTGCCCGAGGCTATTGTCACGCCGGCATTATGGCCGGCGTTGCGCGGAGACGCAGAGGCATAGCGAGATACACGGTCGCGCCGAAACAGCAAGTCATTCTCTGCGCCTCGGCGGGAGGAAGGCTGTGCGGATTCTGAGCAGCGCGGGTCGGGCCGGAAAGGCGGGGCGTGATCATGGGACTCACAGATTCTTCGGAAGACTCCGAGTTGTCTTGGTTCGGCATGCGACAACTGCCGCGCCGACAGGGAGACTGCCCACCAAACACGCGAAAAGACGCCAAAGTGCAATCCCGCCACGTTTCGCGGCCGCGTATCAGAAGCTGTGAAAGGATCAGGTGCAGGCGGTCGGGGTGGAACCAGCCCCTCTAGACAGAATGCATGGACACTCGCGCATTCCTGCCCACTGGAGTGCAGCGGCGCGGTCCCGGAGGTCCCGCGCTACCACATGATGGGGATCGGTAGGACGGGACGTCTCGGACCGTCCCCAGTCGTCGGCGCGGTCCCATAGGTTCTCGGTGTGCTCTGGGTCTGTTTGAGAGCCGACCGCGCGAGGTGAGGCTCCCCGTATAGTAAAGGCCGAGCGCGGGCAGCCCTAAACTGCGAGAGTTGCGCGCTTTTGCCACCGAACCATGCACGATCATTGCGCAGAGACGGCTCGCGAGGACGCTCGCCCTCCACCAGTTTTATCCATGCGCGAGTGAACGATCGAATTGGAGATACTATGCTGGGGCATGAGCAACCACTAGACTAATCACAGTAGAAGGATGGGCCTTCTATCGTAATTGCGTAAGCAAAGAAAGGAAGCATCATGCCCCAGCAGAGAAGTAGGCTATTCA
>JAQULY010000008.1 GCA_028718445.1 Kiritimatiellia bacterium | reverse complement strand
AAGGCGGACGTCATTACGGATGCCTGGCGCGTGTTGGAGTGCATTCGCCGGCTGGTCAATGAGACCTGGCTGCGCAGGGATGCCATCACGCCGCTATACGAGCGGCGTTCGCGACCGCCGGCGCTGGAAGTCTACAAGCGTCTGCCGGGCATCAACTGCCGGAAGTGCGGCGAGAAGACCTGTCTGGCGTTTGCCTGCCGGTTGTGGCGGGGAGAAGGCGTCCCCAGTGAATGCCGTCCCATCTTCGAGGATCCCGTGCATGCGCGTCTGCAGGAACCGTACCTGCAGATTTGCGCGGGATTGGGTCTGACTGCGGGGGCGGCTGCGACAGCGTGAGGGTTCGGGAACTGGCGATGACACGCGCACTGATCAAGCCGAGTAAATGTCTGGCCTGCAAGGTCTGCGCGGTGGCGCAGTTCTGCCCGCATACGGCCGTCATCCGGGAAGAGGCCACCGACAAGCCGTGGATTGATTTTCTATTGTGCACGGGCTGCCGCAAGTGCAAGGACATTTGCCCCGGAAGAGCCCTAGAGTACATCGTGCAGCCTTGCTCCGGCGGGCGCAGGATGAGCTGGTAAATATGGGTCAAATATGTGCGGTTCTCGCTGTTGACCGGTATCGCTTCGCGTGATATATTTCGTCCTGTGTCGAAATAACGAACAGCATGACGCAGTGGTAGGAGACCTGCATGTCTGAAGTGAACAATCTGATGATGGCCGGCAAGTTCTTCTTAGTGATCGCGGGAGAACTGGTGCTCATCTTCGTTGTTGGGCATTGTGCCATTGATCTCTGGAACGAAGTGAGATGGAGGGGTGTATGAGCGGAGACACTTTGCGTGCCACGTTGCGAGTGACGAAGGCGCTGGCGGATATTCAGCGGGTCCGTATTCTGATGATGCTGCAGCGGGGCGAACTGTGCGTCTGTCAGATTGTTGAGGTGCTTGAACTTGCACCTTCAACGGTCTCCAAACATCTGTCGATTCTGAACGATGCCCGCCTCGTGGATTCTCGGAAAGAGGGGCGTTGGATGTACTACCGGCTGCCCGAGGGAACCGACGGAGCCTTTGTTCGCCCCGTGCTGAAGTGGTTGAACGAGACGTTGAAGAACGATGGCGCGACCGCACAGGACGCGAAAAAGCTGAAGACCGTCGTGGCCTGCGACCCGGAGAAACTGTGTCGGCGACAGAGAGAACGCGCTCAGTAGGGATTCACTCGACAAGTACACTGGAGGTTCAACATGGACGAGAAGGTGAAGGAACTGATTGCGGTAGGCGCGTCGGTAAGCGCGCACTGCCAGCCGTGCCTGAGGTATCACGTTGCGAAGGCGCAGGAACTGGGTATCGCCGAGGACGCGATTCGCGAGGCGATTGCCGTAGGGCATTTGGTTGAGAAGGGCGCTATGTCGGCCATGCGCCAGTTTGCGGCGGAAGTCTTCGAGGGCGGAGCCAGCCAGGCAAACGGATGTTGCGCCGATGTGAAGTCGAAGGGCAAGAACTGTTGCGGTTGAGCCGCGGGAAAGGACAAGCAAGATGAATGACGAAGCGAACCCCGCCAACGAGCGGAAACTGACGAACCTGTTCGAGCGCTACCTGACCTTGTGGGTGGGGCTCTGCATCGTCGGCGGCATCCTGCTGGGTAGGGTCGCCCCCCGTGTGGCGAAGTACTTGGACAGCCTTTCGATCGCGGTCAAAGGCGCGCCCGTGGTGTCCATTCCCATCGCGGTCTGCCTCTTCTTCATGATGTACCCCATTATGGTCAAGATCGACTTTGCGTCCGTCATCAAGGCCGGCAAAAGCGGCAGGCCGGTGTGGCTGACGCTGTTTGTGAACTGGGCAATCAAGCCGTTCACGATGTATGGGATCGCGCTTCTCTTTCTGGGGGTGCTCTTCCGTGGCCTGATCGGCGCGGACGCGACCGATCTCGTCAAGATGCCGCTTGGTCTCGATCTCGCGGTCGGCGATGCGCATGGTGCGGGAACCGTGGTGCTGAGCGACGGCGTGAAGATGCTTCAGGTGCCGCTGTGGCGCAGTTACCTGGCAGGCTGCATCCTGCTGGGAATCGCCCCTTGCACCGCGATGGTCCTGGTGTGGGGATATCTCGCCCGGGGAAACGACGGCCTCACCCTCGTGATGGTGGCAATCAACTCGCTCACCATGCTGGTGCTTTACGGCCTGCTGGGCGGATTCTTGCTGGGCATCGGACGCCTGCCGGTCCCGTGGCAGGCGCTGTTGCTTTCCATCGGCATCTATGTGGCGCTGCCGCTCGTGGCCGGATATTTCTCGCGGAAGTGGATCATCCAATCCAAGGGCGAGACCTGGTTCAAGGAGAAATTCCTGCATGTCCTGACCCCGGTCACGATCATCGCCCTGCTGACGACGCTAGTGCTGCTGTTCAGCTTCAAGGGCGAGACGATTCTGGGCAACCCGTTGACGATCCTGTGGATTGCCATCCCGCTCTTCCTCCAGACCATGCTCATATTCTGGCTCGGGTACTGGTGGGCGAAGTTGTTGAAGTTGCCCTACCGCGACGCGGCCCCTGCCGCCATGATTGGCGCGTCCAATCATTTCGAAGTGGCCATCGCCACGGCAACGATGCTGTTCGGCCTGTCGTCCGGCGCAGCGCTGGCAACGGTGGTCGGTGTGTTGATCGAGGTGCCGGTGATGCTCTGGCTGGTGAAGATCTGCCTGCGGACACAGCATTGGTTTGAGCAGGCGCGGGCATGATGCGGAACACGACAAGGAAAAGTGAAAGAGAGAGCCATGATCAGGAATAAGAGCGAACAGATTCGAGAGAGTGTAAGGAAGCGGTATGCCGGGATAGCCGTGAGCGGCAAGAGCGGCTGCGGGTGTTCGCCGGCTTCATGCTGTTCAGCGAAGGCGCCGACGGCCAAAGCTCTGTCGGCGAAACTAGGATACTCGAAAAAGGAACTGGAGGCGGTGCCGGAAGACGCGAACATGGGACTAGGCTGCGGGAACCCTCAGGCCATTGCCGCGCTCAAGAAGGGTGAGGTGGTACTGGACCTGGGCGCGGGCGGCGGTTTTGACTGCTTCCTGGCGGCGCGTCAGGTGGGACCGCGCGGACGGGTCATCGGCGTTGACATGACGCCGGAGATGGTTGCCAAGGCACGCGAGAATGCGCGCAAGGGGCGGTTCAAGAATGTCGAGTTCCGCCTGGGCGAGATCGAGCACCTGCCGGTGGCCGACTCCAGCGTGGACGTGATTCTCTCCAACTGCGTGATCAATCTCTCGCCGGACAAGGAGCAAGTTTACCGGGAAGCCTATCGGGTCCTGAGACCTGGCGGGCGGCTTGCGATTTCCGATGTGGTCGCCATCAAGCCAATCCCGGCCGCTGTGAAGCGCGACTTCGAGAAGCACTCTGGCTGCGTGTCCGGCGCCCTTGAGGTGCGAAGACTGCAGCGGATTCTGCAGTCCGTCGGTTTCCGGGGCGGCTGCGTAAACGTGAAGGAGGCGAGCAAGGAATACATCTGGGACTGGTTCCCCGGCAGCGGAGTCGAGCAGTTTGTCCGGTCGGCGGAAGTTCGGGGCGAGAAACCGGGAAAGACTGAAGGCTGAAGGCTAGAGACTGAAGGGGGAGGGCAGTCGGCAGTCGGCTATGGCGGAGCACACTTACTCGCCACGCTTAAACGGATACCCTTAACCGCATCGTCTTACACGAAGCCGGGAAAAACGTTCAACGCCTAACGTTCATTGCGGGTTAAGCTTGCAGGATGGTTTACAGGAAAACATTGATGAAATCGGCGGCGGGCACCTGGTTCCTGTTTTTAATGGTGCGCTTGCCGCCCTCGCAGCCAGACAGCGTGCATTGGGCATAGACCGCGCAACTGCCGTCGCCGTCGGGGCGGTAGCCATTGCAGACGCGCAACACGTCCGGCGATATCTCATCGATCAGCACGATTTGCCCGGACCCGCATTGCAGGCGTCCCAGCTCGAACTTACCGTCGACGACATGGAGGCTGTTTTTCTTGAATTCGTCGGAGACGATTTCGGCAACCTGTTTCACGAGGGCAATGCTTGCGGCGATCTCGTCCCGGCTCATGGCGCCCGCCGCTTCCAGTGCTTCCGTCGTGATAAGGATGTCACTGTCACCCTTGGTCCATATCTCCACCACCTTACCCAGGCTCTTGCAGGGCCTTACGAATGGATACCTGCGCCAGAAGCTGCCGGTAGCGTTGTTGCGCCAGGTGAATTCCAAGTTCAGGAGCGGGGCCGCGCCGGGCAATTCCGGGGCTTCCGCCGGCATCGAGAGCGGATTGGCGGGCTCCACGATCATCTCGTTTTCGCCGGCCGTCTCGATGTAGTGCGAGGGAATGCCTTTTTCTTTCAGCAAATTGAAAAAATGCGAGGCGAACCTGCAGGCGATGGCGCCCTTGCCGGGAATTTCGCCGACCACTATGTCGTAGCCGGGGTCAAATACTGTTTTACCATTTTCCAGGTATCCGGTCGCCCTGTCGGTAAACACAAGCCGGTATTTACCGGCGTGGGGCCCGCTGGTTATCCTGAAAACGTCTTTCGACTTTCCGCGGTAGACAAGGTCTTTTTCGGCCATTTGTTCTATTCTCCTCCGGGGTTGATTCCGACGCTAAAAATACAAAAATACACCGGCCGGAACCGGCTGGCAAGCAGGTTTTAGGACTGTTTACGCGAGGTGAATCGACAAAGTAACCGCCTGCATGCAGATCGAACACCGCACGAACGCAAAAGGTCTGTCCGCAACACGGTCTTCGTCGCACGCTTCGTCCCATACTTTGTCGGTTACGGTCTTAACCGCCACGCTTAAACGGTTACCCTTAACCGGATCGTCTTACACGAACTCTCAACTTCCAACGCCCAACATCCCTTTCTCTGTCCATTTCGGTTGACGATTACGGACGACGATTACGGTTGACGATTTGGAGGAGTCTCCTCGTCTTCCTTAATTATCGACCGTAATCGTCGACCGGATCATCGCTGCATGTTCTCCATAGAGCTCCTGACGGTTCCTTCGTGTGAGACGACCTGGTTAAGCGTAGGCGTGTCACGCGCTTTCACTTCCGACCTCTGCCCTTCGACCTCCCCCTTCAGCCTTCAGTCTACAGCCTTCAGTCTTCGTGATGCGCCGCGTGTGGGTTCGGCCCCGCGTCGGCCGCGGCATGATGCCCGGCGGACATGACGGCCGCATGAATGCCCTCCACGAAGTGTGTGTACTCCACATAGGCGGCCACGTAGACGCGACCCGCCTCGACGCTTTTGTCCTTGTTCTTGGCGGCCTCCGCCACTTTGTTGAACTTCTCCCGAATGGCCATACCAACGTGACCCTGTACCCTCTTGATCAGGTCATCGCACGAACCGGCGGCGAGGGCCTGGTCGGACAGTTGCACGATCTTTTCAGGCTGCTCATCCTTGATCCCGGTAAACGCGAAACCTTCGCCGGCGCGGTGCAGGCGGACGATGGTTTCCAGGAAGTACTGGTCGGCCAACTGCTGTGCCTCCGGACCCTTGGCGCGGACGGTCACGGCCTTGGCGAAGGCCGTCTTGATCTCGGCTTCGTGCTCCTTCGCGATCCACTTGAGGATCGGTGTGACATCCCCCTTCTCGAGGGCGGCCTTGGCTTCCGGTATGATGGGTCCGCCCGTGGTATCACAGTGGGCCAAGGCCATGCCTGTTCCCAGGGCGAGGGCGAGAACTGCGATTTGTGCCGATCGGATCTTGTTCATGGTGTATCTCCTTGTGTGGTTGCCTCTGTGCTGCCATTGTACGCAGCATGCCCCCACGTCGCAAGAGTTGAACAATCCATCTTGCCATCGTGCGGAACAGCGTCATAGCATCTGCGTGTACCGTGCAACCACTCGCGAAAGGTAACCCGGCATGACCGAATCGGAATCGTCTGCACCGACCTCGCGCCTTGGTCGACTGGCCGCTTTCCTTGGGCTTCGACGCAGCATCGTGGGCTTGCTCAGCATGGTCATTCTCGTCGGGATGGGCGAACACATGGCTGAGCAGTTCCTTCCGCTCTATCTGCTGGCGCTGGGCGGAGGGTTCATCTCGGTGGGCTTTCTCAACGGGATGGACAATCTGCTCGGCGCGCTCTATGCGTTTCCGGGCGGTTACCTATCCGACAGGTTGGGGACCAAACGGGCGCTCCTGATTTTCAACCTCGTTTCGATGGTCGGCTTCGCCGCGGTGGCCATCGTGCCGTCGTGGCCCGTCGTGCTCGCGGCGGCAGCGCTGTTTCTTTCCTGGACGGCCATTTCCCTGCCCGCGACCATGAGTCTGGTAGCCCGCGTTCTGCCCAAGAACAAGCGGACGATGGGCGTCTCGGTCCATTCCCTGGTCCGCCGCGTGCCCATGGCCTTAGGTCCCGTGATCGGCGGTGCGTTCATTGGCATGTGGGGCGTGGAACTGGGCGTGCGACTGGCGTTCGCCGGGGCGCTCACCGTGGCGGTTGTCGCCGCCGTCCTGCAGCAGGTGCTGATTGAGGATGACCCGCCCAGGAAAGCGGCCGCTTCCGCGGCCGAGCAAAACCCCTTTCGGCTGTGGCGCTTCATGAATGCGGATTTGCGCAGCCTGCTTGTGAGCGACATCCTGGTGCGGTTCTGCGAGCAGATTCCCTACGCCTTCGTCGTCGTCTGGGCCGTCGGCACCAAGGATCATCCCGGACCGGTTACCGCCATGCAGTTCGGACTCCTGCGAAGCATCGAGATGGCCACGGCGATCCTGATCTACGTTCCGGTCGCCTATCTGGCCGACCGCGGGCGCAAGAAGCCCTTTGTCGCGATGACCTTCGTCTTCTTCTCGCTTTTTCCGCTCTTGCTCTACTTGTCGCATTCGTTCTGGATGCTGGTCGCGGCGTTCGTGTTGAGAGGGCTTAAGGAGTTTGGCGAGCCGACGCGCAAGGCGCTGATCATGGACCTCGCGCCCGAGGACCGCAAGGCGGGCGTCTTCGGGCTGTACTATCTCGTCCGCGACGCCATTGTCTCGGTGGCCGCCTTCGGCGGGGCCTTCCTCTGGCAACGCAGTCCCGCGCTGAACTTCATTTCCGCCTTCGCCTTCGGCGCGATCGGCACGCTCTGGTTCATCCTGCGCGGCCGCGATCTCGGGCCCGCCCGCGAGCATGCATGCCGGGTCCATCACCGCGCGGAGTCGAGGTCGTCAGAGCATGACCATCGTGCCGATTCGCGGATCGGTTCTTGACGGTCACGACGTCACTGACTATATCGTGAGCCGTCAGGCACATGTCGAGGGCATATGACCGTCACAAACAAGAGGCCACGCAAGGTTGTCGTCACGGGCGCTGGCGATGTAGGAGCTTCGTTTGCCTACGCCCTCATGCAGGCGGGTCTGGCCGAGGATATCGCCATCGTCGATGTCAATGCGGACCTTGTCCAAGGCCAGGTTCTCGATCTCGCCCACGGATTACCCTTTGTGTCGCCGGTGCATATTCACGCTGGCACACCGGATGACTACGCGGACGCCGCTGTTATCGTGGTTACCGCCGGCGCCAAGCAACGTCCGAACGAGTCGCGACTTGACCTTCTGAACAGGAATGCCTCCATCATGGCGCAGCTCGTTGCGGAAATTGTCGCGCGAAAATCCGAAGCCGTGATCGTCGTGGTCAGCAATCCCGTGGACGTGCTCACGTATGTGGCTCTCCGGCTCTCGGGAATGCCGAAGACGCGGATCATCGGTTCCGGGACCGTGCTCGACAGCGCGCGATTCCGCTACCTGCTGAGTCGCCACTGCGATGTCGATGTCCGTAACGTACATGCCTACATCCTCGGCGAGCATGGCGATAGCGAAGTCGCGGCCTGGTCAATGGCGCATGTCGCCGGTATGCCCATTTCCGACTACTGCACCATCTGCGGTCAGTGTGCAGGTTGGCAGGAGGCCAAGGCAGACATCGTCAAGCAAGTGCGGGAGTCGGCGTATCACATCATCGGCTACAAGGGCGCTACCTACTATGCCATTGGGCTCGCCCTGATCAGGATCGTGGGCGCGGTGCTGCGCAATGAACGCGGCGTATTGACGGTCTCGACGTTGCTCGAGGGAGAATTCGGCATTCGCGACGTCTGTCTGAGTGTTCCATGCATCGTCAGCGCCGATGGAGTCAGCCGCATTGCGGAGGGGCATCTCACGCCGGAGGAAAGCACAGCCCTGAGCGCCTCGGCGCGAATTCTCAGGAAGACGATCGATAGTCTGGAGTTGCCTCCCCGCAAGCCCTGACGATGTCGGTCGACATTTGCCTCGCAAGCGGATCGCGTCAACAATACGCGCACCCCTGATTCCCATCGGCGGAATCCCCTAGGATCGGGCATCCTTCATCAGGAGATTCGAACATGTCCCTGAGAGGTTGCCCGATATGGCTCGTCGCGGGGATGCCGTATGCTTGCGGCTCAATGGGGCTGGACATGCCCGGACAGAGCGCAACATACATTTCGAACACTTCAAGCGCGACGAGGATCTCTCTTTCCAGAGAGCGCAGCACCATGAAGACCAACACGCTTTCCCACGAACTGCTCCGGAAGATGGATGCCTATTGGCGGGCGGCGAACTATTTGTCAGTCGGCCAGATCTACCTCCGCGACAATCCTCTGTTGCAGCGGCCGCTGGCACTCTCCGACGTGAAACACACGCTGCTGGGGCACTGGGGCACAACACCCGGCCAGAATTTCATTTACGTGCACTTGAACCGGGTGATCGCAAGATACGACCTGAACATGATTTACGTCAGCGGCCCGGGGCACGGGGGCCCGGCCCTCGTGAGCAACACGTATCTTGAGGGCACGTACAGCGAGATTTATCCCGAAATCAGCCGGGATGAAGCCGGGTTAAAAGAACTCTTCAAGCAGTTCTCGTTCCCCGGCGGCATTCCCAGCCATGTTTCGCCCGAATGCCCCGGATCGATCCACGAGGGCGGCGAACTGGGCTATTCGCTCAGCCATTCGTTCGGGGCGGTGTTCGACAATCCCGATCTTATCGTCGCCTGCGTTGTCGGCGACGGCGAGGCGGAAACCGGGCCCTTGGCGACGTCGTGGCAGTCCAACAAGTTTCTCAATCCCGTCACCGACGGGACCGTGCTGCCGATCCTGCACCTCAACGGCTACAAGATTGCCAATCCCGCCGTTCTCGCGCGCATTGAACCGGAGGAGCTGGACCAACTTCTGCGCGGCAACGGCTGGATGCCATACTACGTCGAGGGGCATGAGCCCGCGCTGATGCACGAAGCCATGGCAGCCACACTGGATCAGGTCGTGGAGGAGATTCGACGCATCCATCGGCAAGCCCGCGTCGAGGGTAACACCATGCGCCCGCGGTGGCCCATGATCGTCCTCCGCTCTCCGAAGGGCTGGACGGGTCCGAAATCGGCGGACGGCCTGCCAATCGAAGGCACGTTTCGCGCGCACCAGGTGCCGCTTTCCGATCCTGCTGCGCATCCCGAGCATCTCAGACTCCTGGAAGCGTGGCTGCGAAGTTACCGACCGGAAGAACTCTTCGATGCGCAGGGGCGGCTGAATTCGGAACTGGCCGAGCTGGCGCCCAAGGGTGAACGCCGCATGGGTGCGAATCCTCACGCGAATGGCGGCCGTCTGCTTCGCGACTTGGTCATGCCGGATTTCCGCGCATACGCCGTGGACGTGCCCGCCCCCGGATCCGTTTGCGCGGCCGACACGCATGAACTCGGCGTGTTTCTGCGCGACGTCGCCAACCTCAATCGGGAGCAGCGGAACTTCCGCATTTTCGGGCCGGACGAAACGCTTTCCAACCGCTTGAACGCCGCCTTCGAGGTGACCAATCGTCAGTGGGACGCGCGGCAACAGGACAACGACGAATATCTCGCCCTGGACGGACGCGTTATGGAAATGCTGAGTGAGCATCAGTGCGAAGGCTGGCTCGAAGGCTACCTCCTCACCGGCCGACATGGGCTGTTCAATTGCTACGAGGCGTTCATCCACATCGTCGATTCGATGTTCAACCAGCACGCCAAGTGGCTCAAGGTCACGGCGGACCTGCCCTGGCGGAGGAAGATAGCCTCGCTGAATTATCTGCTGGCCTCGCATGTCTGGCAGCAGATGCATAACGGGTTTACGCATCAGGACCCCGGGTTTCTCGATCACGTCGTGAATAAGAAGGCTTCCGTCGTGCGTGTCTATCTGCCGCCGGATGCCAACTGCCTGCTCTCGGTCTGGGATCACTGTCTGCGGAGCCGCCATTATGTCAACGTGGTGGTCGCCGGCAAGTACCAAGCGCCCCAGTGGTTGACCATGGAATCCGCTGTCAAGCATTGCACCGCGGGAATCGGCATCTGGCCGTGGGCAAGCGGCGGTGCGGACGGCGAACCGGATGTCGTCATGGCCTGCTGTGGCGATGTGCCCACGCTGGAGACACTCGCTGCCGTCTCCATTCTGCGCCAACATCTGCCCGACCTGAAAGTCCGGGTCGTCAACGTCGTGGATCTGATGAAGCTGCAGCCGCAGGGCGAGCACCCGCATGGATTGAGCGACGAGCAGTTCGACGCGCTCTTCACGAAGGATAAGCATGTCATTTTCGCCTTTCATGGCTATCCGTGGCTGATCCATCGGCTGACCTACCGCCGCACCAACCACCACAACATCCACGTCCGCGGCTACAAGGAAGAAGGCACCATCACCACGCCTTTCGATATGACGGTGCTCAACGAGTTGGACCGCTTCCACCTGGTGATGGACACGATTGACCGCCTGCCTCAAACGGGCAAGAGAGGCTCCGCCCTGAAGCAGCAGCTTGAGAAGAAGCTCGTCGAGCATAAGCGGTACATCAACGAGCACGGTCTGGACATGCCTGAAATCCGGGATTGGAAGTGGGGAGCCCTCAAATGAATGTCGGCGCTGACCAGTTACATACCCGGCGAGAGTTCGAAATGGCGTTGGGTTCGAGCGCAACCCTGTCGTGATTGTGTTTTGCCTCGCAAAAGCGTATTTTATTGCACGTATTGAGGCTTTACATCGACCGGACAGCTAACCAGACGACAAGTGGAGGGTGACGGGCACGGAAGGAGAACAGGCATGGGCAAGATACGCAACGTCCGCCGTATCGTGACCGGCACCAACCAAGTGGACGGCGCGGGCGTCAAGCTGGTGCGCGTGCTGGGACCTGATACCACACAGGAGTTCGACCCCTTCCTGATGCTGGATGCGTTCGATTCGCGCAACCCCGCCGACTATACCAAGGGCTTTCCGTGGCATCCGCACCGTGGCATCGAGACCGTGACCTATCTGATCGAAGGCGACATCGAGCACGGCGATAGCCTTGGCAACAATGGTCGTATTCTGGACGGCGGATGCCAGTGGATGACCGCAGGCAGCGGCATCATCCACCAGGAGATGCCACAGGCCCGTCCCCGCATGCTGGGCCTTCAACTCTGGGTCAACCTCCCGCGCAAGGACAAGTGGGTACGGCCGCAATACCGGGACATCAAGGCGGCGATGATACCCAAGGTGGATGAAGCGCCCGGCACCGTGGGCGTGATTTCCGGTGCCTATGGACAAGCCAACGGCGCGACCCAGGGGGATTACGTCAAGGCCCTGCTGCTGGATGTGGCCCTGAAGCCGGAGGCCACATGGAACCTGCCAACCGACCCGCAATCCACCCTCTTCATCTACATCGTGGACGGCGAGGGTTCCTTTGGCGGCGCGAAGCCAAGCGTGAAGAGCCGCCGGGCCGTCCTGTTCCATGAGGGTGACGAGTTTGCCGTTCAGGCGGGACCGACCGGCATGCGATTCGTCTTGGCCGCCGGTCGGCCGTTGCGGGAACCCATTGCCTGGGGCGGGCCCATTGTGATGAATACGCAGGAAGAACTTGATCAAGCGTTTGCCGAACTCGACAACAAAACCTTCATCCGCGAATAGATCGGAACGCAGGAGATTTGGTGCGGAATCCAAGTCCGGCTGATGAGCGAGGCGCAGTTCGACGCCAGCCTTTTCGAATTCCTTCAGTAGCTCAACCGCGTCGTGCAGGGCCAGACTAGAATCTAGAATATAACTGCGTAAAGGAGGTCAAGCGAGCGCCACGCGCAGCTTCTTGACTGACTGATGCACCATGCGAGGCGTAACGGGCCCTGCTAACCTCTGGTGGAACTCGACCCGCCTTACGGAGACGTGATCGTGAAGCGTTGGAAGGAGTTCACGGGCAAAAAGGCGGAACGGATTCCGGGGTCCGAGCCGAAAGAGACAGCCCCGACCGAGGCCGGGGTGCCGTGGAGGCGAAGGAATGATCTCAGTCCGTGTCAGGCGCAAGCACCTGGAGGTAGGCCTGATAGGCGTAGACGCGATCCCGGCGTTTACCCGTGATCTCATGCAGGACGCCTGCCGCCTGCAGGGCATCGAGGGCCTTGACGGCGGTCGGCTTGCTGACGCCAAGCAGCTTGATCGACCGCGGGAGTGTCACCATCGGATGCGATGGCAGCAGCTCAAAAAGCCGGATTGCAGGGACTGTGGTCTTGGCGTGGGCGGCCACTTTCGCGCGGTCGGCGGCGGTCACCGCATGGAGCCGCTGCGCGCTGGCCACGGCGTCCTCGGCGGTCTCCGTCACGCAATCGAGGAAGAAACGCGTCCAGCCTTCCCAGTCGCCGTCCACGCGCACGCCATTGAGGCGGTCGTAGTAGGCCTGGCGATGCCGCTTGAACGCGACGCTGAGGTAGAGCAGCGGCGCTTTGAGCAGGCCCCAGTGTTCCACCAGCAGGGCGATCAGCAGACGCCCGATGCGGCCGTTCCCGTCCAGAAAAGGATGGATGGTCTCGAACTGGACGTGCGCCAAGCCGACGCGGACGAGCGGCGGCATTGGATCCTTGCCATGAATCCACTTCTCCAGCGCCGACAATGCCTTGGGCACGACATCGGGCGGCGGCGGAACAAAGCGAGCGTTGCCGGGACGGCTGCCGCCGATCCAGTTCTGGCTGCGCCGTATCCCGCCGGGCTGCTTGTCGCTGCCGCGCACGCCTTTCATCAGTCGCTTGTGGGCATCGCAGAGCAGTCGGGTTGCGAGCGGGAGCCCCTTCGGGTGGGCCAACTCGCCGCGTGCGAACGTGAGGGCATCGACGTAATTGCAGACCTCGCGCACGTCGTCGGGCCGTTCGGCCTTCTGGCCCGCCTCGAAGGAGAGCACGTCCTGGAGCGTGGCCTGCGTGCCCTCGAGCTGCGAGGTGATGAGCGCCTCCTTGCGCACGAAGCCGTAGAGGAACCAGTCCGCGCTCGGGACCAGGTCGGCGGCGATGGAGAGCTTGCCGACGGCTGTCATCGCGTCGGACAGAGACCGTAGCATGGCGTCGTCCAGTTTCAGTGGCGGATTGGCAGGCGGCAACGGCGCGGGAACGAAGGCGCGGACGTCCTCCTGCTCCCGCCTCGTAACCCGGTATGTGCCTGTATCGCGTTTCATGGCTCGTCAGCGCTCCTTTACTAGGGCATGACGCTAGTCAAGGAATCGTTACCAACGCCTGGCGCTAGTAAAGCACGCTTTACTACTGAATGCAAGCGAGGAGCCCGACACCCGAATATCTTTTTATTGACTGCTGCCTATGGGTAACGGGTGTCTACGCTAATGATTGCCCACGAAACATGCGAAAAAGCACGAAACGGTGTCCATGCCTTTCGTGTTCTTTCGTGGGTGATTCATCCCCGATGCCAAGGATGCACCCAAAGGCCTCTCCAAGCAGATGTACGCGGCCTACACGCGGCTCAGGAAGGCCGATGCCTCGGAAGCTTCGTCGCGGCGCGCCCGACCCCGCACCTTGTCGACGGCACGAGCGATGTCCGACGGTTTCATGCCTGCCGCCTTGGCCTGCCGCCGGGCGCGGGTGACGATGTTGTCGAATTCCGACATCGAGGGCGGCGAGATGGTTTTCAGGATGACGACGTCGTTCTCGCCCATCACGATGAACTGAGCGCCGGTCTCCAGCCCCAGGCTGTTGCGCACTTCCTCCGGGATCACAAAAAGCCACGAATGGGCATTGACAACTTCAAGCAGACACTTTAACTTGCTGCTTGAACTCTTGAGCCGTACCAGGAGAAATCCATGACAACGAATCGTGCTGACGGACTGGAGACCAGAAGAAAACTGCTTGATGCAGCCGGAATGCTCTTCGCGGAAAAAGGTTATCACGACACCAAGACCGGCGACATCTGTCGCGCGGCCCAAGCCAATATCGCCGCCGTGCACTACCACTTTCGGAGCAAGGATGAGATTTACGTGGCGGCCTGGCGGCATGAGTTCGAGCGTAGCATTTCAGCCTACCCTCCGGATGGGGGAATACCGGCGGATGCCTCTGCGGAAGACCGCCTCCGAGGGCACATCCATGCGTTGGTGAGGCGATCCACGGACCCCGCCAGTCGCGACTTGGATATCGCCCATCGGGAGATGTCCAATCCGACCGGCCTGCTCGCGGAAGTTATGCATCGCGCCATCGAGCCGCTGCGGGCAATGCATCTTGGACTCATCCGTGAGCTTCTCGGTCCGGATGCAACCGATCAAGACGTCCAGTTGTGCGAAATGAGCATTCATGCCCAGTGTGTGGTGTCACTCATGCATGAACGCCAACGACGGCTGAACCCAGGGGATGAGCGACATCCGCCCCCCCCTTGGCAATGCGTCGATAAATCCGTCCTGACGGAACACATTTTCCGGTTCAGTCTTGCCGGTCTGCGCGAGGTGAAAAGGACCGTCCATCAGGCCCGCAGCAAGACGAAGGGCAGAATCAAGAAGGCCAGGGCGTGATGAAAAGGCATCGAGGCGCTGCGACATGAGTAGGCCAATGCTGGAAGAAGAACCGAATCGTTCAACGGCCAACGAGCGCATGGCAGATTCTCTTTCAACGACCCCTCGTCGTGTCGCGGCTCCGGAATCCACACCCGCGTCCCGCCGGGACGCCTCGCTTGTCCGGCATGGCGTCAGGCGAACCCTGTTCAACATGGCGTTTCCCATGCTGGCAGGTACGTTTGCCATGACTGCTTACAATCTGACCGACACCTGGTTCGTGTCGCGTCTTGGAACGCTTCCGCTCGCGGCCATGGGGTTCACCTTCCCGGTTGTCATGTTGCTGACGTTTGTGTCGAGAGGCATTGGCACTGGGGTCACGGCCCTCGTTTCGCATGCCATCGGCCGTCATGCCCACGATGAAGCTGCCCGCGTGGTGACGCATGGCATCGTGCTCATCATGGCGGTGTCGCTGGTCATGTCGGTGGCAGGTTATCTCAGCATCGACTTCCTCTTTGCCCGGTCCGGCGCTGACGCGTTGACGCGACCACTGGTCGGGGAATACATGCGGACATGGTACATCGGAGCAGTATTCATGTCGTTACCCGTGCTGGGGAACGGGATTCTCATTTCCACAGGCGATTCCAGGGGGGCCAGTCTATTCATGATTCTGGGGACCATCCTCAATGCCATCCTCGATCCCATCATGATTTTCGGTTACTTCGGGGTTCCCGCGATGGGGATTCGCGGAGCCGCGCTTGCGACGGTCATTGCGCAGGGTGTCTCCACGGCATGGCTCATCCTGCTGTTGCGCAGGAAGCACCGCCTACTGGTGTTTCGCAGGGAGGGCGTAGGGGCATACGTGGTAACAGCTGGCCGGATTCTTCGTCTGGGCATTCCGAGCGTGTTGAGCATGATCCTCATGCCGGTCTCCGCCAGTGTGATCATGCGGCTGCTCAGCCATTTCGGGAGCGCGGCGGTCGCCGCCGCTGGAGCCGCCGGTCGCATCGAGATGTTCGCATTCGTCGTGCCGATGGCGCTCGGAATATCCCTGACGCCATTCGTGAGTCAAAACTACGGAGCCGGCCGCATGGCTCGCATCCGTGAGGCATTCGGGATTGGGACGCGCTTTGCGCTTGTCTATGGGGCCGGCATTGCGTGCCTGTTCTTCCTGGGGGCTCGGTGGTTGGCTGGGCTGTTCAGCGCTGATCCGGAAGTGGTCGCCTCCCTGGTGGCATATATACGGATCATCTCGTTCGGATACGGTATGATGGAAGTGCATAGGTACTGCGGGTTCGTCTTGACTGGTCTGCACCGACCCATCCAGTCCGCGTTACTGAACGCCATCAGGATCATCGTGCTACTCATCCCCCTGTCCTGTGTTGGCGCATACCTTTACGGCGTGCGCGGCGTGTTCCTGGGCCGGTTGGTGACGGACATCACGGTGGGATTCATCGGTTTGGCCTGGGTGTCTCGATCCACAGCGGGAGAGAGTGCCCGAGCAGAGTAGGGCGCGCCGCCGAAGGCGCGAGATGCCGGTGGGGTCCGGTACGAACGAACCTGTTAGCCACAAACAGGCTGTTCACCAGAGAGTCGGAGAGTTCTGGGGGTTGCTCTCGGGGTCCGGTCGTGAACAAATACGTTTACGACCAGGACCCGGTTTCTCGGTTTCGGAACAGAGAAAACGGCCAGGGCGACGGAAGCGCCGTAAACCCTTTGGAATCAACGGAAAAAGCAGACGCCCGGCCAGATGCCTGGTCGGGCGTTCGTGTTAACCGGATGGTGCAAGAATCTTCCGCGAAATAAAATGGCTCCGGTGGCAGGATTCGAACCTGCGACCAAGTGGTTAACAGCCACCTGCGCTACCACTGCGCTACACCGGAACGTGGCGGTTGCAGAAGAGCGGGCACAAGTCTATCACGCCCGCGAAATGCCGGTAAAATAGCCGATGGCGTTGGAATGTCAACCGGTCGCTTTTGCTTGAACACCTGGCGGCGACAGGCCTATACTTGACGTGGCGGAGAGCAAGACAAGCCAAAACCACATATCAACGGAGATTGGCCATGGAAATCAAACTGAAAAAAATACTCTGTCCGGTGGACTTCTCCGAGACCTCGGACCTGGCCACGCAGTACGCGGTAGCCCTGGCCCGGCAAAACGGCGCCTCGCTGACACTGCTGCACGTGGTGGCGCCGCCCCTGGCCGCGCTGCCTGGCGAAACCGGCATCCTGGCCGTGCCACAGGCCGACATCAACGAGATCGCCAGCGCCTGTCAGGAACGCCTCGGCCGCATCGTGGGAACCATGGGAGCCGCCGATCTCAACGTCCAGTACAAGGTCGTCAGCGGCGTGCCCTTCCTGGAGATCGCACGCTTCGCCAGGGAAAACGATTTCGACATGATCGTCATGGGCTCGCACGGCCGTTCCGGGCTGGGACATCTGCTGATCGGCAGCGTCGCCGAACGCGTGGTACGCAAAGCGCCCTGCCCGGTCCTGACGGTCAAGGATCGCGCGCGTGCGGGCGCCGTCGTGTAAGAGTGGCAATGGGTCTGTGAGATAGGGGCGCGAGTGAGGTGCGTGCGGCCCGGAGCGCATTGTTTGTTGAGCGTGCTATGGGGACGTGGAAGCGTAGCACGGAACTCTTGATCAATAATCCCGACAAGCTTTCCAGCGCAGCCGGCCCCAGGTTCAGTTCGCTCACACGCACATGCATCCCGCTCGCGCCCCCATCTCACTGACCCATTCCGCAAGAGTGTCCCTTTGATCTTGCCTCGCGGGCCGCGAGCAGGCAAGATACGCGACACTCTTTTTCGTCAACGGCGTTGGCGCGTGCCAAATGCGCGCCCGCGCCCCGCGGAGACGGCCATGCCCACCAATCGGTACGACAAGATCCTGGTTATCAATTCCGGCAGTTCTTCCCTGAAATTCATGTTGTTCAGCATGCGAGCCGAAACCATGCTCGCCAAAGGGCTGGTGGAGCGCATCGGCGCCCCCAGCGCCAACCTCGCCTACCAGCGCAACGGCGAGGCCAAGACCGATGAAGCCATCTCGGCCGACAACCACGGCCAGGCGCTGGAAATGGCCTGCGCCATGCTCGCCCATCCGGAGCGCGGCGTCTTGAAGAACTTGTCCGAGGTCAACGCCATCGGCCATCGCGTCGTGCATGGCGGCGAGCAGTTCCGCGACTCGATGAGCATAGACGAGAACGTCAAGAAGGGCATCAACGATTGCGCCGCGCTGGCGCCACTGCACAACCCGCCCAACATGGGCGGCATCGTCGCCTGCGAGAAGGTCTTCCCCGGAATCCCCAACGTGGCGGTTTTCGATACCGCCTTCCATCAGACGATGGAACCTCACGCCTTTCTGTACGCCATCCCCTACAAGTACTACGAGCAATACCGCATCCGCAAGTACGGCTTCCACGGCACCTCGCACAAGTTCGTCATGCAGGCTACCGCCGCCTGGCTCAACAAGCCGGTCGAGGAGCTGAAGCTGATCACCTGCCACCTCGGCAACGGCTCCAGCATCGCCGCCATCAACGGCGGCCGCGTGGTGGACACCACCATGGGCATGACGCCCCTGCCCGGCCTGGTGATGGGCAGCCGCTGCGGCGACCTGGACCCCGCGGTCGTGCTCTTCCTGGCGCGCCAGGGCATGACGCCGGACGCCATTGACGACCTGCTGAACAAGCGCAGCGGTTTGCGCGGCGTCGGCGGTTTGGAAAGCGGCGACATGCGCGACATCGTGGACGCCGCGGCCAAAGGCAACACCTCAGCCGCCTCGGCCCTCAAGATGTTCGGTCATCGCGCCGCCCTCTATATCGGCGGCTACTTCACGCTGCTGGGCGGCGCGGATGCCATCGTCCTGACCGGCGGCATCGGCGAAAACAGCGCGGCGGCGCGCGCCGCCATCGTCGAACGCCTGACCGCACTCGGCTGCCACCTCGACCCCGCCCGCAACGCCGAAACCCGCGGCCGCGCCGGAGCCATCACCCAGGACACCAGCCGCGTGCCCGTGTTGATCATGCCCACGAACGAGGAGTTGATGATCGCCCGCGAGACCTTCCGCGTGCTGACCTCCCCTGCCCAACCGGTGACAAACGCGACCGCGTGACCTTGTGACTTCGTGACCACCGACACTTGAACACCTGACCAGCGAGCGTACCCCATGAACTTGCTCAAATCACTCTACCCGCGCGCCCAAGCCGCCAACCGCCGCATCGTCCTGCCCGAGGGCCACGATCCTCGCGTGATCGCCGCCGCCATCAAGATCAGCCAGACAAAGCTGGCCACACCGGTGGTGCTGGCCACGCCGGAGGAACGTTCCGCCGCGGAGACCAAGGCCGGCGACACGCTGGCGGCACACCATGTCGAAGCGTTCGACTATACCAAGGCGCCCCTGCTGGCCGACCTGACCGCCGCCTTCTACGAGAAACGCAAAGCCAAGGGCCTGACGGCCGAAGAGGCCGCCAGGATCCTGCGCACCAACCGTCTCTACTTCGGCAACATGATGCTGGCGCGCGGCCTGGTGGACGGTCTCGTCGCCGGCAGCATCGCTTCCACGCCGGACATGCTGCGCGCCGCCTTCCAGTGCGTCGGCACCGCCAAGGGCATCAAACTGGCCTCGGCCTGCTTTGTGATGGACTTGCGCGCGCCTACGCCGGCCGGCGACGGCACGCTGATCTATGCCGACAGCGGCGTCAACCCCTGCCCCACCGCCGAACAACTCGTGGACATCGCCCAAGCCACCGCCGGCACCTGCCGCGCCCTGCTGGGCAAGCAGCCGCGCCTGGCGTTCCTCAGCTTCTCGACCAAGGGCAGCGCCAGTCACGAGCTGGTTGACAAGATGCGCCTGGCCACGGAGCTCACCCGTCAGCGCTTCAAGGAGATCGGTCTCGATGCCGTCGTGGATGGCGAGATGCAGGCCGACGCCGCACTGGTCCCCGCGGTCGGCGCCTCGAAGAACAAGGGTGGCGCCATCCAGGGCGACGCCAACGTGCTGATTTTCCCCGATCTGCAGGCCGGCAACATCAGCTACAAGCTCACCGAGCGCCTGGCAGGCGCCGCGGCCTACGGGCCTATCCTGCAGGGCGTGGCCCGTCCGGTTAACGATCTGTCGCGCGGCTGCAACGCCGACGACATCGTCGGCGTCACAGCCATCACGATCTGCCAGGGACTGTAGGCGCGCTTCGCGTCCGCCTCCCTGACCGACGCCTACTCAGGCCGCGGGCCGTCACCCGGCTTGGGCGCAGGCGGCTTCGGAAGGTTCGGTCCACCCGCTTTCTGGCCCTCGCGCATGGACTCCATGCGCGCTTTCATCAGTTCGCGCGCCTTGGCGATCTGCGCGTCGGTCAGGTGGGTGCGCACAATTAGAATGCGGTCAATCGCCAGCTTGGCGATATCCGTGCGCACCGCGCCGATTTCATCCACAAGTTTCTTGGCTTCATCCGTGCTCTTAGCGCGATCCGCCAGCAGCCCGGCCACGACGTCCGCCTGCCGGAGCGTGAGCTTGTCCAGTTGCGCCTGGAGATCAATCTGCCGTTCGCGCAGTTTCCGCATGTCGCCGCGCAGCGCCTCCGATTGCTCCTTGGACAGGCCGATTTCCGCGGCCATGCGCTGCTCGCCAATCAGCCTGAACAACATCATGTCGGGCTCCATTCCTGGTCCCCGGCGACGTTCCATGCGCTCGCGCTCGCGCCGCGGACCTCCGGCGAAGGGTCCGCCAGGCGCGCCTTCCTCGGCCGCGGCGGGCAAGGCCAATAGGGCCGATAGGGCCAGTGTGCTCAGAATGAACGGGGTGGTTTTCACGGATGTTTCCTTTCGGTATGCTAGTGACTGCCGGTGCCCACGCGGCGCCGGACTGAGTTCATTTACAGCCCTTAAAACGCAGTCTGACGGGGTTTTATTGTCCTGTTAATAACCTGTTGACAGGCTTGTGACTCTTTTGGCTTGTTTTGGGCTGGCGGATATGTGAGTTTCGCTGCGTGCGGAGGTTCCATGCTTGGCTGGTATCTCCGCGGTTCCCGCCGTTTTGCGCAGTGGCTGAAATGGTCGGTTTTTTTCGGATTGGTGACGTGGTATGGAAACAATATCGCTTTGGGGAAGGGCGTGCGATCAGCTCCGATCCGTCCTCAACCAGGATGTCTTCTCCCGCTGGATCGCGGTCATCCAGCCGGTGGCGATGGAGGACGATACGCTGGTGCTGCGTGTGGACAACGACTTCCACCAGATGTGGATCGAGGAAAATTATCTTCCCCTGATCGTCAATGCCCTCAAGCTGGCCGGCGCGCCGGCCGAACTGAAGTTGCGTTTCCAGGTTACGCCGTCTGACCTGGCCGCGGCGGCGCCGGCGGAACGGCGCCCCTCCGCGGCGCCGCGGTCGAAGCGCGCTCGCGGCGCCGTCCCAAAATCGCAGGGACTGGCGTCGCTCAATCCCACCTTCACTTTCGACGAGTTTGTGATCGGGCCATCCAACAGTTTCGCCCACGCCGCCGCATTGGCTGTCGCGCAGGCGCCGGGCCGGGCCTACAATCCTCTCTTCATCTACGGCCAAACCGGACTGGGCAAGACGCACTTGATCCAGGCGGTTGGTCATCGCGTCCTCGATACTCCCGGCAAGAACGTCGCCTATATCTCCAGCGAAGCGTTGCTTAACGAGTACGTCAC
This sequence comes from Kiritimatiellia bacterium, assembly GCA_028718445.1. Lineage (GTDB taxonomy): Bacteria > Verrucomicrobiota > Kiritimatiellia > RFP12 > JAAYLN01 > JAQULY01. The sequence goes on along the minus strand of JAQULY010000008.1, from coordinate 8,701 downwards.
CGCGCTCCAGAACCGCAATATCGTTGATTTTCGCAACAAATACCGCAATGTTGACGTTATGCTGGTGGACGACATTCATTTCCTGGCCGGCAAGGAGCGTCTGCAGGAGGAATTTTTCCACACTTTTAACGCGCTCTACGACGCGCGCAAGCAGATCATCATGACCAGCGACCGGCCGGCCAGCGAAATTGCAGGGCTGGAACGGCGACTGGTGTCGCGTTTCGAGTGGGGGCTGGTCACGGAGTTGGAGTGCCCGGATTTCGAAACACGGTTGGCAATCCTGCGCTACAAGCAGGCGCACGCCAGCAATCCTCTTGCCGAAGAACTGCAGACCTTTATCGCCGAGAACGTAAAGTCCAATGTGCGCTCGCTCGAAGGCGCCATGGTTCGCGCCATTTCCTACAGCGCGCTCAACAAGGAACCGCTGACGCTGGACGCGCTCCGTTATTTGCTGCGCGACCTGCTCGATAAGGAACGCCAGGAAGACGTTCGGTTCGACGACATTCAGAAGGTCGTAGCCGATTTCTTCGACCTGCGTGTCACCGACATGTCCAGCAAACGCCGTCCCAGGTCGGTCGCTCTTCCCAGACAGGTGGCCATGTATCTCTGTCGCCGATTAACACGCTCGTCGTTGCCCGAGATTGCCGAATCTTTCGGCAAAACCCACGCCACCGTGCTGCATGCCTGCCGCACCATTCATAATCGCATGGACGTTGACGACAATCTGCGTCAGAACATTCGTTCCGTCGTCCGAAAACTGGGCCATGACCCTGTGACCCTCCAGATTTGACCCTTTTTCGGGCTGTTAATAACTCCAAAATAAGCTGCCAATATATTGTCAACCCCTTGCTCACATCTTTTCTGTTCATTTCGTCGCACCCAAACATCTTTTCGTTGCCGTCATCTTATTAACATCTTCATGACATCCTGTTTTCCTTGAAAATTCCAGCAACCATGCCATCAATCTCAGGATATCACCCGTTTCGTCACGCTCTAATACTGCTGAATTTGTTTTTATTACAGAATCTATTATCATACCCGACAGAGCACGTTGACCGCGTGCATGCCTTGGTGGAGTAAGCAATGAAATTCACGATTGCCCGAGCAAAGCTGCTGGACGCCCTGCAGAAAGTTCAGAACGTGGTGGCGGCACGGAGTACGCTGCAGATTCTGGCGAATTGCATGATTCGCGCCGAGGGCGGTAAGTTGACGATCACAACCACCGACCTGGACATCAGCGTGCGGTGCGAAGTGGAAGCGCGTGATATTCAGGAAGGGGCGACAACCCTGCCTGTGCGGCGGCTCGTTGGCATTGTCAGGGAACTGCCCGAGCAAGACATTGAAATGAATGTGAGCGAAGAGGATCAGGCCAGCGTTCAATGCGGGTCCACCTTCTTCAAGATTGTTGGGTTGCCGATGCGCGACTTTCCGCCGGTGCCCGCGGCCGAGGGTAGCGCCTGTTATCGCATTGACAGCGGTGCTTTCCGGGAGATGTTGCGTAAAACATCCTACGCGGTATCGCTGGATGAAACGCGGCGCGTGCTGACGGGTGTACTACTTGCCTTCAAGGAAGGCAAGTTAACGATGGTGGCGACAGATGGGCGCAGGCTGGCGCTGGTAGAGCACGAAGTCGAGTTTCCGCCGGAAGCCGAGGCGGAGTTGATTCTACCAAGCAAGGCCGTCAACGAGTTGATGCACATTCTGCGCGAAGATGGTGATCTGAGTATCTATGCACAGAAAGGACAGGCGGTATTCTCGTCGGGCGAAGCTACTCTCAGCACCAAGCTGGTGGATGGAGTATATCCTAATTATCGTCAAGTCATACCGACGGGATGCGATGAACGAGTGGTGGTGATGCGAGAGGAGTTGCTGACGGCGCTGCGGCGCGTATCGCTAGTGACGACGGACAAGTCGAACGCTACCAAGCTGACGTTCAATAACAACCAACTGACCGTAAGCACGCAGACGCCCGAAATTGGCGAAGCGCGCGAAAGTCTGCCGATCAAGTATGGCGGCAAGGAAATCTCGGTCATCTTCAATCCCGAATACGTCATGGATCCGCTGCGTAACTTGGACAGTGACGAAATTTTCATTGAAATGAGCAACGGACACAGTCCGGCACTGGTTAAGTGTAATTTGCCGTTTCTTTACGTGCTGATGCCGTTGCGCGTCAACTGATGGTCGAAAAGAATTGCCCGCAGGACGGTTCCGGCGCTATATTACGCGGCCTGTAACCGCCTTGGCGGCTGTCTCTGCCCGATGGTGTAACGGTAGCACAACAGACTCTGGATCTGTTTGTCTAGGTTCAAATCCTAGTCGGGCAACCATTATTCAGAATCGTGCCCCGTCCTGAAGCGCCATGGGCGCGAGGCCCAGTAGGGACCGGCATAGGCAACACCGATACGCGGACCGATGTCGATCTCGTTGGCGCGCGGTGGCGTGCCCGCCTCGATCCAAAGGCCGCCCGCAGGGCTGGCGCGCGTACGGTTGAGGTTCCGGTCAATCTGTAGCGCCCGCGTCAGGCGGCCAGGTCCGTGCACTCCCTCGCAGCCGCGAATCAGTACGGCGGCCGGGTAGCCGCGTTCGCGCGTAACAATATTGAGCAGCCAGTGCATGCCATAGCAGAGATACACGCACCAGTATCCGGGCGGGCCGTACATGACCGCGGTGCGTGCGGTTTCGCCGGCATGCGCGTGCGAGGCGCGGTCATCGAAGCCATCGTAGGCCTCGGTTTCGACGATGCGCAGGCGCACAACGCGGCGCGGCGCCAGCCGCCGGCATAGCGTCCGGCCCAGCAGTTCCCTGGCGACAGTGACCGTGTCGCGCGCGAAAAAGGACGCAGCTAAAACGGTTGACGTCGAGCATTGACCTCCGCCCGCATATGGTCTTCTAGAATCGCCGCCCATGTGTCAGTTAACGCGCCAGGTTCTTCTCACACCACGCGATGCCGGCTTCGAAAACCTCGCGGTTTCTGGCAATCAGGGCAGGTTTGCGTCGCAGGCTGGCGGCGATGGCGGCCAGCGCGGCTGCCTGCGTGAGACCGGTGACGCCGCTCCACACCAGCGCGGCAAACATCAGCGTGTTGGCGGCTTTGGGCATACCCTGTTGGGCGACGAGTGCCGCGGCCGGGACGGCCAGCACGCGCACGGCGGCCGGCAGCTCCGGCAGCGCGGCCGCGGGTACGGCGGCCTCGTAGATCAACGTGCCTCCCGGCGCGAGCTCCGGCGCGTAGCGGCGCAGCGCGGGCTCGTTCAGACAGACCAGCACCTGGGGCTTGTCCACCACCGGTGAGCCGACGGAAGCGCCCGCCAGCACCACCGAACAGGCGGCGGCGCCGCCCCGTTGTTCCGGTCCATAGGTCGGGAACCAGGTGGCGCACCGGCCGGCGTAACGACCCGCTTCGGCCACGCAGAGACCCAGGCTCAGTACACCCTGTCCGCCCGCGCCGCCGAACTTGAGGCGCAGTTCCTCAGGCGCGGCGCCATCCGCGGGTGCGGCGGTCGCGGTCTCGCCTTCGCTGAAGTAGGCGTTGAGATCGCCGCGCGGCGGGCGTGGCGGCGGCGGTGGGGCCTCGTTGCCGCGGTCGCGGAAGGCGGCCAGGGGGAACTCGGCTTCGAGTTGCTCGTTCACGAAGCGCACCGCCGCGGCAGAATCGCCGCCAATATTGGTGGGACACGGCGAAAGCAGTTCGACCAGCGCGTAGCCCTTGCCGTCGCGCTGCAGTTCCAGCGCCCGGCGGATGGCGCGGCGCGCCTGCATGATGCGCGCGGTGTCCGCCAACGAGCAGCGCGCGATGAACAGCGGCGCCGGGAGAGTGTTGAATACCTCGCAGACATGCACGGGATAGCCGTCGTTGGCGAGGGTGCGCCCGCGCGGCGAGGTGGCGGTCTTCTGGCCGGGCAGCGTCGTCGGCGCCATCTGTCCGCCGGTCATGCCGTAGGTGGCGTTGTTGATGAAAAAGGTGACCATGCGTTCGCCGCGGCTGGCGGCCTGGAAGGCCTGGTTGAAGCCGATCGCGGCGAGGTCGCCATCGCCCTGGTAGGAGATGACCACAGTACCCGGTCGCCCGCGGCTGATAGCGGTGGCGATGGCGGGTGCACGTCCATGGGCGGCGCCGATGTTGCCTACATCCCAGTAGTAATATCCGAAGACCGCGCAGCCGATGGGATTGACCATGACGGTGCGGTCCTGGAGGCCGAGTTCGACCACCGCCTCCATGATCAGCTTGTGTGCGAGGCCGTGTCCGCAGCCGGCACAGTAGTGCGTGGCGCGCGAGGGTGTGCCGCTGCGGTCGAAGACATCGTACATGCCCTGCACGCGCTTGATGTGCGGGCCATCGCGGTCGTCGCGAGGCGCTTCATGGAGGGGCGTGTCGCTGTCGGATTTCATGCTCCCCTCCCCTTTCGGCCGGACAGAGCGGCGCGTGCACCCTCCACGATTTCGTCCACGGTCAGCAGAATGCCGCCCATGCGGTTGATCAGAGCGATGGGCGGCTGGGCTTCACCGGCCGCCGCCAATTGGAAAACGATGTCGTCGCGGAACTGGCCGCAACTGAGTTCGACCACCGCGAGGTGGCGTCCCCGTACGGCCTCGGCCAGTTGCCGGACCGGGAAGGGATAGAGCGTGATCGGGCGGAAAAGACCGGCCCTGAGGCCCTGTTGGCGCAGCGTATCCACGGCCGTGCGTGCCAGACGGGAGGAGATGCCATAGGCGGCGAGGACGATTTCGGCGTCCTCAGTACGGTAGCACTCGGCCTCGGCTTCCGCCTGCAGGCGCGCGTACTTGGCCTGCAGCTTCAGGTTCAGCGCCTCCAGGACCGTGGCCTCGAGGAAAATTGAAGTGATCAGGTTGCGGCGTGTGGCGGCGTTGCCCTCGACGGCCCAGGTGGAGGTGTCGGTGCGCGGCCTCTCCGTTGCCGGCAGCCGCAGCGTCTCCATCATTTGGCCGAGCACGCCGTCGGCCAGCACGATGACCGGGTTGCGGTATTTGAAGGACAGGTCAAAGGCGCGGATGGTGAAGTCGCACATCTCCTGCACGTTGCCGGGGGCCAGCACGATGCTGTGGTAGCTGCCGTGGCCGCCGCCCTTGACGGCCTGGTTATAGTCGGCCTGCTCCGCGTAGATGTTGCCGAGGCCGGGGCCGGCGCGCTGGATGTTGACGACCACGCCGGGCAGTTCCGCGGCGGCCATGTAGGAGAGCGTCTCCTGCATCAGGCTGACGCCCAGGCCCGAACTGCCGGTGATGGCGCGCAAACCGGAGGAGGCGGCGCCGTAGACCATGTTGATGGCGGCCGTTTCGCATTCCGCCTGCAGGAAGACGCGGCCCACCGCCGGGAAGTGATCCGAGGCGGCATGGGCGATCTCGCTGGCCGGCGTGATGGGATAGCCGAAATAGCAGTCACAGCCGGCGTAGAGCGCGCCAATCACGACGGCTTCATTGCCTTTGACGAATCTGACCATGCAGTTTTCCATGCCGGGACGCTAATGAGGGGACGCCTTACCGGCCACGCCGGCGCGGCCGGCGCGGCCGGCGCGGGGCTTGCCCTGAGCTGGCGTGTGCACCTCGAGCGCATACATCTCGGGGCAGTTGTAGTAACAGATGGCGCAACCGGTACAGCCCTCGCCGAGGTATTCAGCCGGGCGCACGCCGCCGCGGTTGAGCTCCGACGATAGCCGCAATACGTGGCGCGGACAGGCCGCCACGCAGCGGCCGCAGCCCTTGCAGATGTCGCGGTCAATCACCGGCCGGGGCTTCCGCCCGGCCGCGGCGTCCGCTTTGTCCGCCAGTTGTCTCGATTCCGCCATGGTATCCGCCGGCTCCAGCTTTGTCTATCGGATCGTATATGTACGGGCGCCGGCTCTCCGCCGCCGGCGGACGATGCGCGATGGCACCTTCAGCAGACCGACGATCTGGCCAGGATGAACCACGGCGCTCGACTGGCAGTCTTCGCCCCAGAAAGGCCCGCCGCCGCCGAGGTTGAAGATCAGTGCCTCGCGGTCCGCCCGGTATTCCCAGACCGGCAGCAGCGTTTCCAGCGACAGCACGCGCGCCACCACGTCCCCCTTGCGTACCGTATCGCCCTGGCGGAAATCGCTGACCAGCAGACCCTCTGCCGTAGTGCGCAGCTCGACTTCGACGTGGTCATGATCGAACTCGCACTGCGACTCCGGCAGGTCGGGTTCGCCCTCCAGCATACCCGTCGCGATCAGCAGGTTGCGAATGCAGGCGGCGGCGCGCGTGACGATCGGCGCGGCGATCGTGTTCTGCGGCGAGAGCTCGGTGATGATGTAGGGAATGTGGGCTCTGAAGGCCGCGTATTCCAGCATGCCGCTGCGCGGGTCGGGGTTCGCGGCCACCATGTGCCACGGAAAGCCGAAGGCCCGCAGCAGCGCCAGATGCCTGCGAGGCGCCCACGCCAGCGAGAGACTGTTCTCGTTCCAGCCGTGCAGATCGAGGCAGACATCGGCGTGCCGGCCGAACTCTCGCCAGACGCAGGCGGCGACTTCGGCGGCGTAAGTCGAATCCGCCGCCGCCTCCGGCCGCCACTTGCGGTTGATGTTGTAGAGTGACGAGGCTATGCCGGTGGGACGGTAACGGGGCTGCTCGACCGGAAAATCCTGCGCATGGATGCGTACCCCCAGGGGGTTCATGACCGGCACAAAGACCACGTTACCTCGCAGGCTGGCGGGTCTCAGGGCGTCGAAGGCACGCGCGATGGCGGCGATGCCGTTCAGCTCGCGCCCGTGCTGACAGGCCACGATCAACGCCGATGGCCCGCGCCGGGCGCCCGTGACGGTCAGCACCGGCAGCCGCGCCTTGACTCCCTGCGCGAACGTGGCGGTCTCCAGAAATGTCCGTTGTTTGCCGGCCACCCGGCGGCGGCTTTTCGCAGTCATGTCAGTGCTGGTCATGCCGGCAGTTTGGACCACTTGCGCGATCCTCTGGAGTTCTTCACGACGGTCTCCACAAAGGCCATCTCGCGCACACCCTCATCCACCGTCGGATAGTCCGGCTTGAAAGCCTTGCGTTCCAGCCGGGCGTCAACCGCCTTGGCGAAGTTGGTGTAGATATTCGCGAAGGCCTCGATGAACCCTTCGGGGTGTCCGGCGGGCAGCCGCGTCAGGGCGGCGATCCCGGGTTCCTGTTCGGCCCAGGAGCGGCGGTAGATGCGCATGGCCTGAGTGTTGGAGCGATAGATCAGGTTCTCGGGATTCATCTGGTGCCACTCCAGCGATCCTTCGCTGCCGTAGATGCGGATCTTGAACTGGTTCTCCTCGCCGCTGGCCACTTCGCTGACCGCGATGAACCCGCGCGCGCCATTGTTAAAGCGCAGCATAACCGTGCCGTCATCGTCCAGCGAACGTCCGATGACGAAGGTGCTGAGATCGGCGCAGACCTCGGTGATCTTCAAGCCGGTGACGAACTCGATCAGGTGTTCGGCGTGGGTGCCGATATCGCCGACACAGGCGCTGACACCGGATCGTTTCGGGTCCACACGCCAGACGGCCTGCTTGCCGGCATTGGCCGCGGCCAGCCACCCAAGGTCATATTCGGCCACGATCTTGCGGACCTTGCCGAGTTTGCCCTTGGCGATCAGGGCCTTGGCCTGACGGATCATCGGGTAGGCGGAGTAGTTATGGGTCAGGCAGAAGAGCAGTCTGGTCTTGCGGACCTTGTCGCGCAACTTGCGGGCCTCCGCCAGCGAGAAAGTGATGGGCTTGTCGCAGACCACGTGGAACCCGCAGTCCAGCGCCTGCATGGCGATCGGGAAATGCGTCACGTTGGGTGTGGCGATGGTGACGAAGTCCATGCGCTCGCCGGCCGGCAGCGCGCGTTCCCTGGCGAACATCTGCGCGTAATTGTCGTAGCAGCGGGCTTTCGGCAGGAAGAGTTCGGCGGCCATGGCCTTGCTCTTGGCCGGATCCTGACTGAAGGCGCCGCAGACCAGCTCGATCTGACCGTCCAAGCGCGCTGCCGCGCGATGCACACCGCCGATGAACGAACCCGGTCCGCCGCCAACCATTCCCATTCTGATCTTGCGCTTCATTGTTACCCCACTCTCTGCAGTGCTGAGGAGCGATCGCGACACCGCAGGATGTCGCGATACATATGGGGATTCTAGCGTACTCCCCTGCCCTGCTCAACCCCTTCCTTGCAACAGAGTGCTATGAAGATTTGCAGAGTCGATCCGGTTTATGAAGCGGGTCAGTGTTTCTGCTTCTCCGCCGGCTTGCGATACGTAGCTCGCCGCTGATATGTCTTGCAGCGACCAATCGCGTAGATCAAAGGCGCTTCTTGGCGAACGCGCGGCCGGATGGGGACTTCAGGTAACGCTCGAATGCAAGGGCCTGCGCGCGTTCTGTGAAGGCGATAGCCGTCTTGATGCGCCAGGGACGGTACTTGGTGGTGTGGGGATCGCCTCCGGAGTTGTGGTGGACGAGTCGGGCTTCCAAGTCCTCGGTAAAGCCAGTGTAGAAATGGTTTGTCTCGGTTTCGGAGCGAAGAATATAGACGTAGCAGAAGCCGGTCTTCATACCCTTGTGCCGAGTCGTAGCTCGTCCCTGGCGTGCCTTGCCGTAGCTCGTCCCTGGCGTGCCTTGCCCGCCTTCGTCGCTACGCGACTACGGCGCGGCAGCCTTCGCTCGTCCCTGGCGTGCCTTGCCCGCCTTCGTCGCTACGCGACTACGGCGCGGCAGCCTTC
>JAQULY010000007.1 GCA_028718445.1 Kiritimatiellia bacterium | reverse complement strand
TGATGATGCCATGGCCCCACGGGGTGATCTTGCGGTCGAGATACGGTTTGCGCACGACGCGGGAAGCCCCGATTTCGATGGGCGAGGCGATTTCCATCGGGTTGGGCACCCCCCCGTAAAAAGGATCCGTCGCCCATTGGCCGTTAGCGTCATAAAGCGCGAATTCAGGATGCCGTCGGATCACATCGTAGCCCATTTGCCCGCTGTAGCTGGCATTCTGATAGATCGTGGAGTTCACGCCAGTTTCTTTGCGGCGGGCGATGAGCCATATCCGGGACTGCATATTCATGTGATACCCCACCTGGGGACTGAGGTATTCCTGAACGTTGGTGGCATGCACGCCGAAGTCCGTCGGCTCACTGGCGAACCAGTGACTTTGGTTATAATAAGTCACCCATTCATCCGTCCGATAACTCAGCCCTGGGACGCCGCCGCAATGCTGCTGCACGCGGAACCATTCGGCAGCCACGGGATAATACTCCTGCCACCGGTCCAGGGTTTCCCCCGTTTCATCCCGGCAACACACTTCGACGGCGCGACCATATGTCTCCGGGCCCACGTTATAGGTGAACCTCCACACGTTCGTGCCCGGCTGCAGGGCCATCTGCCCTTTGGCGACCTCACGACTTTCGTCAAGATCGAGCAGCAGGACCGCCGAGAGATTTGCCGCCACTTGCTGCTCCGTGGCATTCACGAGCGTCGCCACGGTTGTTGCGTTTTCGTTCTCGTCATACCGCACCTTGTTGGAGCGCACATCCGTCACGGTGACCGCCCCGGGACGGGCCGCCCGCTCGCCGGGTTTGTATCCCCAGCCGCATCGTATCGGCTCCATCTTCAGGGGCGCCGGGGGGTCTATCGGAAGCCCGGCCTTCTTCTTCAAGACCCGCGTAAACGCGATCCATTCGTTGTGCGTTCTCGATAAAACCTGCTTCTTGTGTTCGCCTCGCAGATACGGTTCCAGTTCCGCCGCCTTTTTTCTGACCGACTCCCCATAGACGGACCTGGCTTCCTCGGCATCCGCCAAGAACGTCTTCAGCGCCGCATCGTAATCGGCCAACCGCTGCCGAAAGAAATCATCCGCGCGTATGGCCAGGATATCGGCATCCTCGATCAGCAGGCCGCTGCCGTAAAGTCGGACCGTTTCAAGCGCCATGTCGGCCGTGACCGGATCCGCCGGTTCAAACTGGACTTCATCGACGTCAACGGGACCCTGGCCGGCCACGAACAGATTCACCGCGCTGACCCGGGGATTGACGTTCGAGTAGAGCCCCTTGAATTCACGCCACTTTCCGTCGGCGATGGCGCGTTCAATCAATACCTTCCCACCGATCTGCCCGGTCTCGTCATATTCATAGACCCCGAACGAAACAGTTCCGGTGCCCCTCACCTGGAAGGAAGCGACATACGGGTTACCCGGGTTGACCCCGCCGTAACTTGAGGCGAGATGACCGCCTCCATTCAAGCGCACAAAGGCGCCGCTCTTCCAGCCCCCTGCGCGGACGTAATCCAGTGCGCCGCCTGGCGTGTTGGGGTTCGGACCCCAACTCTGGGGAAAAACAAGATCCGCGGGAATCGACCACTTCGCCTTGACCAGCGCGGTCACCCGCGGATCGTCGGCCCGGAGGGGCTCAGCGATCTCGAACGAGCCGTTTCTGACAAATGAAACCGTTTCCGCATGCACCGGTTTCGCGAGCGAACCCAGGAAACAGAGACCGAGAGAAACGACGGAAGGGACCAACTTCATTTCGGTTCCTCCGTGTTCAGCCAAGTCATGAGGTTCCTGAGCAGGGGCGGCCAGCCGTCCCATGCCCACCACGACACTTCACCGGCCCCTTCCTCTCCGGTCGGGCTCAATGTCGACACCGCCACCTTCCCCCGCCCGTACGAGCCCACAACCAGAGCCGGTTCTGCCCCGGCCGTCAGAATGACTCTAGCTCCCTTCTTCGGAGTCACGACATGTCTCCAGAACACCTTGGGTTTCTGGTCGAAGGATACACCCTGCAGCAGCGGGTCGTTGGCTGGCGCGGCCGCGAGATCCCACGACTGTCCTTTCCCCGCCCACTTCAAATCGAACGGTCCCGTAAGTTCGACCGGCAGCACCTCGAGAAAACGCGATCCATCGAACTCCCCATTGCCCAAGGCGTACGGTCCCCCGGTCACGAGCAACTTCCCGCCCTGTTCCACGTAGTCGCACAACATCTCAAAGCCGATGTCGCCGATGGCCTTGAAGTTCACGTCACTGAGCACCACCACGTCGTAGTTGAACAGTTCGTCGTAGCTGGCAGGGAAGGTCTCGACCGCATTAGGTGGACAATTCGCCCACGTGAACTCGGCCGTCTTTCCGGCCTGGCTCCGCCAATCGGCCATGGCGTCATCGAGACTCAGGAAATCGGTGAAGATCCCGAAGATCACCAGACACTTGAAGCGGTCCGGCGAGGGACGGGCCACCAGATTGAAATCAGGTTTGTCGAATCGTTTGACCTTCCGCGGCGGTTTCAGGGCGTACGAATCGCCCGTGGCCCCCGCCAAGGCCCCGCCCTTGGTCGCGAAATGCCCGTAGCGCCTTTCGTGCTCAAAGGCGTCCCCCGCATAGTAGTGCTCAAAGGCATCCTGGAAGTCCGCCCCCTTGACGACCGCGCGGATAACCACCCCGTCGGTGATCGCCTTCGGCGCGAATCGAAAGGTCTCCCGCCGCTTCTCGTAACCCAGGCGATCCCACGTGAAGGTTTGCGCCGCCAGCGGTTGCTTGCTCCGCCAACCCGTCACCGTGACCTCCAGCGTGACTCCGCTCAACGGACGGCTGATCGCGGCCAGATCCAGCGTAACCTCCACCGTCTTCCCTTTTTCCTGGCCGCGAATGTCCGCCACTACGTTCGTCGAGGCAAACACAAAATCCTCAAAACCGACCACCGGCTTGATCGTCTGAGTCGTCTTGAAGCTCCTGCCGGGGGCCACCGGAACCATCTCCAGAAACCATTCGGCCGTGCTCCCGCACGTATAGATTTTCTGAAGATAGTTGTAGTCGAAGACGAAGACCATCCCCCGTTTCGTCCCGCGATCGCGCAATCCAATCCAGCCGGCCGTCGGATCCAGCACCCAGTCCGTTCCGAATCTCTTTTCCCCTTGCCGGCTGGGCATAATCGAATACACCACGCCCCGGCTGGACGGCAGGCACCAGGTGTCATTGACCATGTCTCCCTTCAGGTTGAGGACGTGCTGCACGTACAATCCCACGCCCCGGGATTCTCCGGTTGGATTTTCGATCTCATGCTCCGCCACGACGCCGTCGTTTTCCGCGTCGAGCCAGACCGTCTTCCTCAAGACGAGCCCGACGAGTTCCGGCGATGTCGCCCCCCCCGCCTTTTCCGCCCCCCTTGGCCGGCACGCCCACCCACTGCTTCAGGCCGACACGCTTCTCGCCGTCCTTCACCACCTCGTATTGGTAGGGCAAGCTCATCAAGTCGCTCGGATACGTGTATTTCGACCAGTGGTCCAGGAACATCCCGGTGTTTTCCCCTGGGCCGATCAACTCCTCGCCATTGTCCAGGAATCGGAAGCTCACGCACCGTCCGCCACGCGCCGGCTCAAAGGTCAGCGCCTCGTACGCGTTCGACAGAACGACGAGGGTCTTGCCGTCTTCATTGATTACGCGCGCTCCCAGTCTCTCCTCCGCCCGCACGAGCGTCGCGGAAAAAAGCCCAATGGCAAGCCATGAACGGGCTTGCGTTAGTCGTGATCCCATGCTTGTCTCCTCAAAACCGTGATCTAATTGATCACCACGACAGTGCCGGCTGGAGGATACGTGACGACGTCCAGTTTCACCAAATCATAGTTAATCTGCACACCTCCGACGGGCCGGCACAATTCAATGGTGGCGTTCTGACCCACGACGTTGACGCCGTTTACCAAGCCGCTGCTGGGTATGGCGTAAGTCAGGTTCCACAGGACCGCGCCGCCCTGAACCAGGTCAGGCGTGTTGGACCGGATGGGCGTCGGGCTCACGGTCCTGTCGGCAAACGTCAGTTTCGGATCGAAGTAGGATTTCTGCGGCGGATAGTAAGAGTTGCATAAGACCCGCACGGAAAGCGTCAGTTCCGTGCGCGGCTGCAGCGTCAAGGAACTCAAAGGGAGCGTCTGATGCCCACCCCCGACGCCGTTGACGAACATCACATTGACCCCGTCAATGCCGCCGTTGGGAAAATAGACCGCATACGGATGAATGGCTCCGGCCGCGTTGTCGTTGACCCAGCCGGCAGTCCCATCGAAATACGCATACGCGTCCTCGGCGGAAAGCGCCGGCGTCTCGAAACTCGGGTTGACTACGGGGACGTGGACGATGGACAAAGGACCGCCCGGAAGGACCACTTCATCCAGTGACACAAGGTCATAGTAGAGCGTGTTGCCCGCGCTTGCTTTGAACAGCTCGATTGTCACGTTCTCTCCCGCCACGTTCACGCCATTGATGAAGCCATCGGGGGGGATGACATAGGTCAGGGTCCAGGTGACAAATCCGCCGGTGATCAGGTCGGGCATATCGGAACTCGAGGGCGACGGCTTCACGGTCCGATCGGCAAACGTCAGTTTCGGGTCGTAGTAGGATTTCTGCGGAGGATAGTAGGAATTGCATCCTATGCGCACCTTGAGTATTAATTTCGTGTTCGACCGCAACGTCAAACTGTCCAGCCCGATGGTCTGATGACCGCCGCCCAGGTTGTTGACAAACATCACATTAACCCCGTCCTTGCCGCCGGCGGGAAGATAAACATCAAAAGGGTACATGACTCCGGCTGAACTGTCGTTGATCCAGCCCGCGGCTCCATCGAAATACGCATACGCATTCTGGCCAGCCAGCACCGGCGTCTCGAAGCTTGGATTGACAATAGCCACGTGATTGGTGGTTCCGGCCTTCAAGCTGATGGGAGCCAATACCCCGCAAGACACCCCCAACAATAGCCGGCCAACTATCTTCATTTCCCCAGAAGAGTCGCGTTTCGTTTTCATCCGTCCGTTATCCTTGAATGAATCTGTCAACACCCCTGATACCAATGTCACTGAATTATCCCATCTGCCCAACCAAATAAGAATAGCCCTTTTGGTAAATTTCATGTATTTTTTGGTCAGGTATGCATCGTAACACCCGGATCACCATTTTGCTTCAGAACCATGATCCCAACCCGCTGGGACGGATCACGGGCGCCGGCATGCACAAGGACGGCACGGGGGTTCACAATCATCCCATGCGTATTTTGGACACTTTCGGTCTGATGTATTTACTCGAAGGCGAGGGCCGTTACCAGGATGGTCTCGGCGGATGCCGGAAGCTTCGCAAAGGCGATTTGGTTTTCATCTTTCCCAACGTGGCGCATGCCTATGGCCCGGTGCGCGCCGACCAGCATTGGGACGAATTCTATCTGATCTTCAACGGGCCTGTGTTTGAGCTTTGGCGGCGGGAGGGAGTGCTGGACCCCGCCAAGCCCGTCTGGCATGTTGAACCTGTCGACTACTGGCTCAGGCGGTTCCAGCAAACGATCCCGAAGCAGGATCTCCCGGGGCCCCGACAGACGGTGGAATGCATCTGCGCCCTTCAGCAGGCCTTGGCGGACGCCCGGCAAGCGGCACAACTCGGCGCCATGTGCAAAGAGGACGAAAAGTGGTTGGCCCAGGCATACGCCTTGCTGGAAGCGGACATCGCCAGGCCATTAGACTACACTCAAACGGTCAGGGCACTCGGCGTATCCTATGAGACCTTCCGCAAAAAATTCGTGCGGCTGGCCGGCATTCCACCCGCCAAATACCGCCAGAGGCGCGTGTTGGACCGCGCCTGCGAACTCATGCACGATAGGCACGCCACCAACCGGGAAGTCGCCCTTGCTCTCGGCTTCTCCGACGAACACCACTTCTCCCGCCGCTTCAAACAGGTCATCGGCAAATCCCCCAGTCAGTTTCGTGGATACCACTAATGGGGCATGGTACAGGCTTGGCGAGTGCTGTCACTGGGCACCTCACGACCAGCCACTCGGTTGGCAGGACGATCTCGAATATCGAACCGCAGAATGACGAAGGGAAGCCAAGCTTTGGCGCCGGTTAACAGGCTACTCTTGACTACTCTTGACTACGCTTGGCTCGACTTCCGAACCACGAGCGTGGGCCGGTAGGCAATCCGGCGGCAGGGGGTGGAGGCGGTGTCGCTCGCGAGCCGATCCAGCAGCAGGTGCATGGCGTGCTGCCCGATCTCGAAGTTGGGTTGGGCCACGCTCGTCAGGGGGACACGCGCCAGCTCGGCGAACGCGGAGTTGTCATAGGCCACCAGCGACATTTCCGACGGCACCTTCACCCCACGCGCCTCCAGGCGTTGCAGCGCCCACATGGCGGCCATGTCGCTGAAGACCAGCATGCCGTCCGGAGGCGAGCTTGCATCGAGCAGGGCATCAACATTCCGCCTTGTATCCCCGGCATTCTGGTTCCCCCACCGGACGCTCGCGGGGTCGAGGGGCCGCAGATGGCGCCGTCGCAGGGCATTGCCCAACCCCTCAAGCATGGCGGCATCTGACGGAATCGAGGGATCGTTACCCAGATAGGCCAGGCGGCAACATCCGTTCTGCAGGAGATGAGCGGCGGCCAGGCGCCCCCCTTCACAATCGTCGTCGCCCACGAAGTCCGTCTCCATGCCGGTCAACGGTTCGCTCATACAGACCACCGGGAGGCGCATCCTGCGCAACAGGTCGCCCAGTTCCCGCTTCTGGTTGGCGGGGGTAAGGATCAGGCCATCCACGCGACCGTACAACATCTCGATCTGCCGTCGCTCTTCCTCGGCATCGCCGGTGTGGAAGGCCACCATCGTCAGATACTGCCGCTCCAGCGCCGCCGCCTGAATGCCGCGCAACCGCTCCGTCACCGTCGGGATGTGCGCAAACGGCAGCACCACCCCCACCGCCATTGCCCGCTGCATGATGAGCGAGCGGGCCGCCGTGTGCATCACGTAGCCCAACTCCTGCGCGATCTGCCTGACCCGTTCTCGTGTCGCAGGAGCAATATCGGCATGACCCCGCAATGACTTGGAGACGGCGGCAACCGACAGGCCCGTCCGCTTGGCGATATGTCTGAGGGTAACGCTCTTCATTCCGGGAAAAGGTTTGACTTAATCGTTCTAGTGTGAGACTTTTGCCGCATATCCCATTCGCCGATCCGGCGGGACAACTCATCGAGGAGAATACTATGCGAAGGCTGGTCGTTCCAGTTCTTTGCGTCAGACAGGAATAGGAAGGCATACATGTATCGAGCAGGACAGGAAGAAATAGACGAAATCGCCAAGGTCATCCGCTCCAAACAGTGGTTCCGCGTGGGCGATGAGAAGTCCGGGCATTTGAAGGAGATCGACCGCTTCGAACAGGAGTGGGCCAAGCTGATCGGCGTCAAGTACGCCCTTCTGATGAGCGGCGGCGGAACGGCGGGGCTCGTCTGCGCGCTCGCCGCGCTCGGCATCGGCCCCGGCGACGAGGTGATCGTGCCGGCCTACACCTGGCTGGCCACGGCCACGGCGGCGTTGACCGTGGGCGCCATTCCTTTGCTGGCGGAGGTGGACGAGACCCTTGGACTGGATCCGGCCGATCTCGAACGCAGGATCGGCCCCCACACGAAGGCGGTCATTCCCGTTCACATGAGCGGACGTCCGGCCAATCTGGAGGGCATTCTGGCCGTCGCGCGTCGGCATGGCCTGAAGGTCGTGGAAGACTCCTGCCAGATGGATGGCGGATCGTACAAGGGCAGGCGCACTGGGGCTTGGGGCGATATCGGGGTCTTCAGCTTCAACTACTTCAAGATCATCTCCACCGGCGGCGAGGGAGGGTGCGTGGTCACGAACGATCGTTCGCTGTACGAACGCGCCTTCGTCTACCACGACTCGGGGGCGGCGTTCCGGCCTCAGGCCGGCGATCTGAGTATCCCGATTTTCGTGGCGCAGCAATACCGGGCGGACGAGGTCATGGGCGCGATCGCCCGCGTGCAACTGCAGCGACTGGAGGGCATCCTCGCCGATCTGCGGCGCGTGCGACAGACCCTGGCCGACGCCATCGCCGATCAGCCCGGGGTACGGGTCGCCCCCAGCAACGACCAGGCCGGCGACTGCGGCGTGATGTTGACCCTGCAGTTCCAGGACGAAAGTAAAGCTCGCGCCTTCGCCTCGGCGGCCGGCGGCGGAAGTTTCGTCCTGATCGACCACGGCAAGCATGTCTACACAAACTGGACGCCGCTGCGCGAGAAGCGCGTGGCGCACCGCGCCGACATGAATCCTTTCAACTTCCAACAGAACCGGGATCTGCGCGCCGACTACAGCGATACCGCCTGCCCGCGCACCCTGGAGATTCTGCGCCACACCGTCCACGTTCCCATGGACCCGGACTGGACAGCCGACCAACTCCGCGCCCGCGCCAAGACGCTAAAGGCGGCTCTGTCTTGAGGCGGGTTCCTGAGCGCCCACTGGTAGCGCTGTCCCAGAGGACCGGCGCCTACGGCGCGACCGCCGCCTGAATGTCGTCTTGGAGCATCCGATTCAACAGGGCGGCCGCGTTCATTTTCTGCCTGGCGGCCAGGTCGCACAGTTTCATGTAGTCGGCCAAGGTCAATGGAGTCGCACCGGTGACCGTGAACGACATGGCCTTCCAGGCCTCTTCAGCCGCGGACAACTGATCGGCCGACATACCGAAAGCGCGTAATACGCCTCTGGCCATCAGCATGTCGCCCAAGGGCGCCATGTGCACGCCGTCAGCCGTCAAAACATGAAATTTTCCCACGATCTCCGGATCGGCGGCCTTGATCGCGGCCTGCATATCGGCATTCAGGTCCGCCAGAAGGCAGTTCTTTTCCTTCGCCAGCTCGCGCAGGAACACATTGTAGGGAGCCAGCTTCTTGTTCAAGTCGTTGTCGGCATTCTCCATGATCATGGTAGCGGTCAGGATCATCACCTTGATGCCGGCGCTCTGCGCACGTTCGACGATATTGGAGATGTTCGCCCGGTATTGCTCGAGGGGGATCCCGTTGGCTCCGTGCCAGACGTCGTTGACGCCGCAGCTCAGGGTCATCCAGTCCGGCTTCTTGTCAATCACATCGGACTGGAGCCGTTCAAGCATGTTGTTGGATTTGTGCCCGCTGATTCCGGCAGGAATGGCTTTCACATTCAGGCCGGCGGATTTCAACCCGGCAATAACCAGACTCACATAACCAACCGGGCCGGCCCCAATCTGGGTGATGGAGTCGCCCATGAAGGCAATCGTCGCGCCATTCGTTACCGCCAACTTTGCCGTGTCTGCCGCTTTGGCCATCGTTGCTCCCATCAATGCCAGGAGACACACACCGCCCCGCATCGCTCCAATTGTTTTCACTGCCGCTCCAAATACGTCGCAAAATAGAACATTCACCAGCCGGCCGCAATGCGAAACCGCGACATGCGAGATATCGGAAACCTAGCGCACTCTTGATGGTTTCAGAGGACAGGGTGCGAGTGGGGCGCATGTGAGCGCGAGCTACTGTTGGTCGTGCTATGAGGGCATGGCGGCGTAGCACGGGAGCGGCGCGGATCGGGCCGGAAAGCCGGCGCGTGATCATGGGCCGGCTGCGCCGCCCCCGCTTGCTTGCATCCGGCCCATGCTGACGCGCCGTTTTCCGGTAACCCCGATCCGCGCCGCGCTTACCCCCGGCGGCGGGACCCGGGTACTTCGCTCGGTTCAGGAGCCGCCGCCGGGACGCTGACGGGCAGCGCCGACACCCTCGATTGGCAGCCTGGAGTGTTGTCTCACGGAGTCAGGCGCAGTTCCGATTCCATCACGCGAACATGCACCTCACTCGCGCCGACATCTCACTGACCCATTACTTGAAGGCGTCGTTTGTGCGTGACTTTTGGCGGCCACGCCAATAGGCTTACGAACATGCGAAACGCAATGGGGTCTTGGCTGATGGCGGCGGCGGAGCTGACCCTGCTCTGCCTGGCAATGGCCTGTTCCTCGACGCGTCTGCGTCCTGGAGAGACGGCCTATGTGATGGTGGCCGGCAATGGCGTCACCACGTTCCGCGGTGAAATCGTGACGCTGACCGACCTGCCGCTACGCTTGAAGGAGGCCGGCGCCACGCCGCGCACGCCGATCAAGATCGTGGCTCAAGGCGAGATTTCCGAGCGCTTGCTCAAGAGCATCGCCGGCGGTCTGGGCCGCCATGGCCTGCGCCGGGTGATGATCGTGGGGCCGCGCGAGGCGGCGGCGGTCGTGGGCGGCGAAGAGGTGCAAGCCGACACCACGGATGATGCCGCCGAGGAGCTCACGCCCGTCGAGGAATGAAGGGGACTTTCGTGCGGGTGACGGGCAGATGTTGGAACTGAGCACCAGCGACTATGTTGTCGCCGCGTTGAGCGCGCTGCTGCTGGGCTTCTCGAAGACCGGTCTGCCGGGAGCCGGCATTCTGGCCATTCCGCTGATGGCTTCCATCCTTCCCGCCAAACTCTCCACGGGCGTCGTGCTGCCCATGCTGGTGATGGGCGACATCGTGGCCGTTGCCTGGTACCGCCGCCACGCCGTCTGGGGTCATCTGTTCCGCGTGATCCCATTTGCCGTGGCTGGCATCCTGATCGGCTACGTGGTGATGGGGCGCATTACCGACCGGCAACTTCAGCCGGCGATCGGCGCGATCATTCTGATCATGTTGGCGTTGCACGTCTGGCGCAGCCGCCGGCCGGGACTGGACGAACGTCTGCCCACCGGCATCATGTTCGCGGGCGGCACGGGTCTGCTGGCGGGCGTGACCACGATGATGGCGAACGCGGCCGGGCCGATCATGACTATTTACTTGCTGGCGATGCGTCTTCCCAAGAGTGCTTTCATCGGCACGGGCGCCTGGTACTTCTTCATGCTGAACCTGTTCAAGATTCCATTCAGTATGCGCCTGGGACTGATCACGCCAGACACCATGGCCTTCAACCTGCGGTTGATGCCGTTGATTTTTGCAGGCGCCGCCCTTGGCATTCTGGCCGCACGCCGCATTCCCGAGCGCACCTTCGGCATGGCGGTCCAGATACTCGCCGCCGCCGCCGCCCTGCGGCTGCTGTGCGCCTGATCGCACCTAGGGGACGCTTCCGAGTCGTCCACCGATATCGTCAGTTGCGGCTACCCAAGTCCGTAATTTTAAGGCATGATATGCGTTGTTGCCAGTGAGCACGCCGGAGAAACGTCATGCCTCCCCAGGATCTAAAAGCAGCTTACCGTACGATCGTGGACGATCCGTTCCCAGCCGATCTTGAGATCAGTTTCGGCCGCGGCAAGCAGCGTCAGACCATGGTTTACGAAAAGGTCACCTGGCGCATCGGCGATGAACAGCGCGGGCTGCGCTACGGCGAGAACCCGGACCAGCCGGCCGCCATGTACAAGCTGGTCAACGGAAACCTGGTGTTGGGCGAGGTCCAGAGCATCCGGCCCGGACGTTACCTCGCGTCCGACCCGGAACTGGTCCAGTTCGGCAAGCATCCCGGCAAGATCAACCTGACCGACGCAGACAATGCGCTTAACATTCTCCGTTACCTGCACGACACGCCCTGCGCGGTCATTGTCAAACATAACAATCCCTGCGGCGTGGCCAAGGGCGCCTCGATAGCCGAGGCTTACTACCGCGCCAACAAGGCCGACCGGCTGGCTGCCTTCGGCGGCTGCATCGCGCTCAATCGCGAGGTTGACCTGGAAACCGCACGGCTGATCGCCGAGAACTACGCCGAGGTGGTGGTGGCGCCTGAGTTCGCCGACGGCGTCATCGACGTCTTCGCCGCCAAGAAGAATCTGCGGGTCATGAAGATCGGCAACATGCGGCGCCTGAACGATTTCGCCGCGCAGCGCTTTGTGGACTTCAAGTCGCTGATTGACGGGGGGGTGATCGCCCAATGGTCGTTCCTGCCGGCGGCGCGCCAGGCCGGACAATTCCTGCCGGCCGAGTGCGTCTATCAGGGACGCACCTACCGCGCGCAGCGGCAACCGAGCGCGCGCGAACTTGAGGATCTGCTTTTCGGCTGGTTGGTGGAAGCCGGAGTTACCAGCAATTCCGTGCTGTACGTCAAGGATGGCGCGACGGTTGGCATCGGCACCGGCGAACAGGATCGCGTGGGCGTGGCCGAGATCGCGCGCGACAAGGCCTACCGGAAACTGGCGGACTGGCTGGCATGGGAACGCCACGGCAAGCCATACAACGAACTGACGGACGCAGGTCAACGTGCCGCGCTGGACGCCGAAGTGGCCGCCTGCCATGGCGGACTGGCGGGCAGTTGCATGGTCTCGGACGCGTTCTTCCCCTTCCGCGATGGTGTCGAGGTTGGAATCCGCGAGGGCATCGCGGCGATCGTGCAGCCGGGCGGCTCGCTGCGCGACTGGGACGTGATCGAGTGCTGCAACGCCGCCAACGTCGCCATGGTGTTCACGGGACAGCGCAGTTTCAAACACTAGCGGAAAGGGCAATGCGACATGTGGGACTATACCGAGAAAGTGCTCGATCATTTCCGCAATCCGCGCAATGTCGGCAAGATTGACGATCCCGACGGCGTGGGAACGGTTGGTTCGCTGGCCTGCGGCGATGCGTTGACGCTGATGTTCAAGCTGGATGGTGAGGGGCGCATCGCCGAGGTCAAGTTCCAGACCTTCGGCTGCGCCAGCGCCATCGCTTCGTCTTCCGCGCTCACCGAGATGGTCCTTGGCAAAACGGTGGACGAAGCGGCCAAGATCACCAATCAGCAGATCGCCGCCTACCTGGGCGGGCTGCCGGAGCAGAAGATGCACTGCTCGGTGATGGGGCGCGAGGCGCTGGAGGCCGCCATCCACAACTACCGCACCGGCGAGACCGCCGTGCGCAACCTCAGTGAGGAGAAGATCATCTGCGCCTGTTTCGGCGTGGCCGAAAACGAGGTGCTGCGGGTGGTGCGCGAGAACAGTCTGACGACGGTAGAGCAGATCACGCACTACTGCAAAGCCGGCGGCGGCTGCGGTCAGTGCAAACCCGAGTTGCAGGCACTGCTCGACCAGGTCATGGCGGAGCGCACGGCGCTCAAAGAGGCGCCTGCCGGTGGCAAGAAACTCACCAATCTGCAGCGGATCCAGTTGATCCAGGACGTAATCGTGCGCGAAATCCGTCCCGCCCTGCGGAAGGATCAGGGCGATATCGAACTGGTGGATATTGACGGGCGGCGTGTGACCATCGCCTTCCGGGGCATGTGCGCCGGCTGTCAGAGCGCCGAGATTACACGCAAGGATTTCATCCAGGCCAAGCTGCGAGAGTTCGTGGCTAGTGACATCGAAGTCGTTGAGGAAGGCAAGTGAACGCAACCCCTCCGCTCGTATACCTGGACAACAACGCCACGACGTCGGTAGCGCCTGAAGTCGTGGCCGCGATGGAGCCCTACTTCACGACCCACTGGGGCAATCCGTCGAGCATGCACGCCTTCGGCGGACGGGTGATGCGCGATGTCGAGGCGTCGCGCGCGCGGGTGGCCGCGCTGATACACGCCGATCCCTCGGAGATCGTCTTCACCAGTTGCGGCACCGAGAGCGACAACTGCGCCATCTACGGGGCGGCCGAGATTCTGGGGGCTCAGTCCGCCATCGTCACCTCGCGCGTGGAGCATCCCGCCGTGCTGGGGCCCTGCCGCCACTTCCGCGACGATCACGCCTACCATGTCGTCGAGATCGGCGTGGACGGGCGAGGCCAACTCGATCTGGACGCGCTGCGGCACGAGGTGCAGGCCGGCCCCGCCATGGTCACACTGATGTGGGCCAACAACGAAACCGGCGTGATCTTCCCGATGGACGAGATCGCGCGGATCGTCAAAGGGGCAGGGGGGGTGCTGCACAGCGACGCGGTGCAGGCGGTCGGCAAGGTGCCGGTGGACGTGCGGCGCACCCCGGTGGACTTGCTCTCTTTTTCGGGTCACAAGCTGCACGCGCCCAAGGGCATCGGCGTGCTCTACGTCAGGCGCGGAACGCGCCTCAAGACCTTCATGATCGGCGGCCATCAGGAAGGCGGCCGGCGCGGCGGCACCGAGAATGTGCCCTACATCATGGGTCTCGCCCGCGCCTGCGACCTGGCGGCAGAGCATCTACGCGACGCCCCTCGCATCGCGCGTCTGCGCGACCGGCTGGAACAGGGGCTGCTCAAGAGTTGTCCGGATGCCAGCGTGAACGGCGACCCCCAACAGCGCGTCCCCAATACTTCGAACATGAGCTTCTCGTTCATCGAGGGCGAGGCCATTCTGTATCACCTCAGCGACCTGGGCATCTGCGCCTCTTCCGGCTCGGCCTGTTCCTCCGGCTCGCTGGAGCCATCCCACGTCATCCGCGCCATGGGTATACCTTTTACGGCCGCGCATGGCTCGATCCGCTTCAGTCTCAGCCGCTACACCACCGAGCGGGACATTGACTACGTGCTAGAGCACATGCCGCGAATCGTCGCTAAGCTGCGGACGATGTCGCCGTTCGTGACGTGAGCCGGGTGCGCGGTATCACGAGTCATACCTAGTCTTTCTCCCCAGATGCTCCAACTGGCCACATGCCAGAGGCCAAACTGAACCTGCCTCCTCGGGCGCTAAGACAGCGTTGACGCGCCCGGCTTGTCGGGCACGTTGGACAGGCTGCGGACGGCTGGCTAGAATAATACCACCATGGAAGCGGCACGGCGTAGACTCCTCATCGCCATGGCCCGTCGTCGCGCCACGCCGGGCACTGGCAGCAACGCTCGCATGTTACGCGAGCGGACGTCAGCATATGGCACGCCGGACTTGCGTTGTCTGGCCGGTGTCGCTCCCTTCGTCGTGGTCGGGGGACTTGCCACGCGTCTGTACATGCCTGAACGCATGACCCTGGACACGGACATCCTCGTGCTGACGGAGGACCGCGATCGCGTCGAGGCGGCCTTGTGCGCGGCCGGCTGCAAGCGACGCGGATCGCTGGCGATCGGCGGCAGTACTTGGACACTGAAGAATCAACGGCCGCTGGACCTCCTGTCCATGGAAGCCCCATGGGCGCATGAGGCCGTCAACAGTCCGGTGACCGGCGAAGACGGATTGCCATATGTTCGGTTGCCCTATCTCGTCCTAATGAAGCTGGCGTCAGGGCGATTGCAGGACTTGGCGGACATCGGTCGCATGCTCGGCGCTGCTGCCGCACCGGCTTTGCGCGCTGTCCGGCGTGTCGTCGCACGGTATCGGCCGCAGGACGCGGACGACCTTGAGAGCCTGATCAATCTTGGCCGACTCGAACGTTAGAACGGGCCTTCGCCAACCCCGACTTGACTGTCACGCCCGCGATTGTGCCCAGCTTGCCGGTGAGTGCGCCGAGTTCATCGGTCGTGGCTTCGACGACCAGCGTGATCACCGAAACGCGGCGATCGCGGCGTGGAAGGCCCACACGCGCCAGAATAAGGTCGGCGAATTCGGATATCACGCGATTGACCAGCGGACTGACCGTCTCGCGGTGTTCGACGATTATCCCAACGAACCCGATGCGTTTGGCCGACTGGCCATTGGGCGGGACTGCTGACGTTTCCAAGTCGCTCACCGGTGGTTTCCTACGGATGCTCGCCGTGACTTTGGCCGCCACGACGGAGTCACACAGCGCAGTCTGTCACAAACGCGGGCTGAACCGCAAGCAGGCGGGGGCGGGTAATCAGGGCAAACGCATCATAATTCGCGGACCATGTTCTGCGCCCTGCTTCCGACGAACCGCAGAACCGCAGAAAATCGAACCGCAGAATGACGAAGGAAAGCCACGCTTAATAACGTCTACCAGCTTGTCCAACTCCCCGCAGCGAAGAGGACAAAGTGGGGGACAAGGTGCTGGACAAGTCGGTGAAGTCGAACCATGCAAGCAAGCGGGGGCGACGCCAACCTCGCGGTTGCGCCGCTCCCGGTGACGCCGCAGCCGGCCCATGATCACGCGCCGGCTTTCCGGCCCGATCCGCGCCGCTTCCGTGCTACGCCTCCACGCCCTCATGGCACGGTCAGCAAATCGCTCCTGCTCACATGCACCCCACTCGCGCCCCCATCTCAATGACCCATTCTCCGGCTTCGCGAAAGAGCGCGCGACAAAGCGCGTGCATGCGTTCGGCGGACGTGCTAGCATGCGCCTCCATCGGTTTTTGGAAAGACCCCTAGGGATGCAACAGACCATTTTACACGACCGTCACGTCGCGCTGGGCGCGCGCATGGTCCCCTTCGCCGGCTGGGACATGCCGGTGCAGTACGAAGGGGTGCTCGCGGAGCACCAGCGCACGCGCCAGGCGGTCGCGCTGTTCGACACCTGCCACATGGATGCCTTCCGTGTGCGCGGCCGGGGCACGCTCGATTACCTGTCGCGCATGCTGACCGACGACCTGCGGACACTGGCCGACGGCCGTTGCCCTTACGGTTTCCTGTTGCGCGATGACGGAGGAGTGTTGGATGATCTGATCGCCTACCGCGTCACGGCCGAGGACTGGATGCTGGTGGTTAACGCCGGCACCGCGGAGGGCGATTTTGCCTGGCTGCGTCAGCACCTCGAAGGCAACGCCGGCGTGACCCTCGAGGACTTGCGCGGTGCGCAGGGCAAACTCGACGTCCAGGGGCCGGAAAGCCAGGCCGCCGTCGAGGGGCTGTTGAGGCAGGACCTTGGCGCGCTGAAGCGTTTCTCCTTCGGTGCCTGGCGCTACGACGGCGCGGCGCTGACCGTCAGCCGCACCGGCTACACCGGCGAAAACGGCTACGAACTGTATGCGCCCGTGGCGGCGATTCCCCGCCTGTGGGACCGCCTGATCGAACTGGGCGCGACACCCGCCGGACTGGGAGCGCGCGATACCTTGCGGCTCGAAGCCGGCCTGCCGCTGTATGGGCATGAGCTGTCCGTTGACGTCACGCCCGTGGAAGCCGGCATGATGCGTTACGCTGGCAAGAACGAGCCTTTCACCGGCCGCGAAGCGCTGCTTGCGCGCATGACGGCCGGAGTGGCGTGGCAATTGACGCCGTTCGTCATCGCCGGCCGCCAGACGGCCCGCAACGGCAATCGCGTTCAGGCCGCCGACGGGACGGATATCGGCTGGGTTACGAGCGGCTCTTTCGCGCCATCGCTGGGCTACGCCATCGGTTTCGCCTACGTCAAACCCGCCCACGCCGGCGCCGGCTGCTGCTGGCGTGTTGATGTCGGCCGTCGTCTGCTGGAGGCGCGTGTAACCGCCGCGCCATTCTACAGGCGTTGACGCTCATAGATCGGGGAGCACAATATGGATCAGAAGCAACTGCGATACACCCGCGACCATGAATGGATCGGCATGGACGGCGATCTCGCCGTGGTCGGGATTACCGACCATGCCCAGGCCGCGCTTGGCGACATCACCTTCATCGAACTGCCCGTAGTCGGCAAAGCGCTCAAGGCGCATGACGTGCTCGGCGTGGTCGAGTCGGTCAAGGCCGCCAGCGACATTTACGCGCCCGTGGCCGGGACGGTGAAGGCGGTTAATGCGGCGCTGAACGACAAGCCCGAACTCGTCAATCAGCAGCCCTATGGCGAAGGCTGGATCTGCAAGCTGGCGGATGTGAGCGCGGCGGAACTGGCTGGCCTGATGACGGCCGCGGACTACGAAGCCTTTTGTGCCAGCGAAGCCTGAGTAGCTTGACAGGGCGCCCGCGAGGCGCCGCGGAGGCAGCATGTCATATGTTCAGAATACGGTGGAGCAGCGTGCGGCCATGCTCGCGGCCATCGGCGTGCCGGACGTGGACGCTCTGTTCGCGGATATACCCGAAACGCTGCGCGCCGGTCCCCTGGACCTGCCGCTGGGACTGAGCGAGCACGAGGTCTACGAGAAACTGCACCGCCTCTCGCACCGTAACGCCCACGAGCTGGTCTGCTTCCTCGGCGGCGGCTTCTACGACCACGCCATTCCGGCGGCGGTGGATGCGCTCGCGTCGCGCGGCGAGTTCTACACGGCCTACACGCCCTACCAGCCGGAAGCGTCGCAGGGCACGCTGCAGGCGATCTTCGAGTATCAGAGCGCCATATGCCGCTTGACGCGCATGGACGTGGCCAACGCCTCGCTTTACGATGGCGGCACCGCCCTTGTGGAGGCGGCGCTGATGGCGTTGCGCATCACCGGGCGCCGCCGCATCCTGCTGGACAGCGGGGTCAACCCGATCTACCGGCGCATGCTGGCCTGCTATACGTCGAACCTGGCGATCGCGCTGGACGAAATTCCCGTGGCGCACGGCCAGACCGATCGCCAGCGTCTGCGCGCGGCCATGGGCGCGGACACGGCCGCCGTCATTCTGCAGAACCCGAATTTCTTCGGCGCGGTGGACGACTTCAGCGACATTGTCGAGGCGGCCCATGCGGCCGGCAGCCTGGCGATCGTCTCGGTCTACCCGATCTCGCTGGGTCTGCTCAAGGCGCCCGGCCTGATGGGCGCCGATATTGTCACCGGCGAGGGCCAGTCGCTGGGGCTGCCGCTGTCTTTCGGCGGCCCTTACCTCGGATTCATGGCGACGCGCGACGAACACGTGCGCCGCATGCCCGGCCGGCTGGCGGGGATGACCGTGGACCGCGCGGGGCGGCGCAGTTTCGTGCTGACCCTGCAGGCGCGCGAGCAGCACATCCGTCGCGAAAAGGCCACCTCCAACATCTGCTCGAACGAAGCCCTGTGCGCGTTGCGCGCGGTGATCTACCTGTCGCTGCTGGGCAAACAGGGGCTGCCGCGGGTGGCGCGGTTGTGCGCTCAGAAGGCCGAATACGCCAAGCAGCGGCTGGGCGAGGTGCCGGGCGTCTCCGTGAAACGCAGCGCGCCGACCTTCAATGAGTTCACGCTGGAACTGCCCGCCGACGCCGCTGAAGTGGTGGCGCGCCTGGCGGAGCATGGCGTCGCGGGCGGCTTCCCGTTGGGGCGCTACTATCCTGAGATGGCCAATTACCTGCTGGTGGCGGTAACCGAGAAGCGCACCAAGACCGAGATCGGCCACTTTGCCGAGGCGCTTGAGCACGTCCTGGGCACAATCTAGACTGCCCTTTTTTTTGGCTGGTCAAACGCTCAACCTTAGGCTATCTTCCGGCCCACTCGCTCGTTGCCTGTCGGGCGGGGGTGACGGATATGGCTACCACCAAGAATAGCTCCAAAAGCAGCAAATCTCCGGCGCAGGCGCGCAACGGGGCAGAGGCCGGCAACGTCGCGCCGCCTGCCGCCAAGTTCGTGGCCTACGCCGCCGCCGGAGTGGATATTGACTCCAAGATGGCCGGCATCCAGTCCATCAAGCAGATGGTGGCGGCGACGGCGACAAAGGGAGCCGTTGGCGGTATCGGCAGCTTTGGGGGACTTTTCGCCGCGCCGGGCCAGGATCGCCTGCTGGTGGCCAGCACCGACGGCGTGGGCACCAAGCTTAAGGTCGCCTGCCTGGCCAAGCGGCACGACACAGTCGGCCAGGATCTGGTCAACCACTGCGTCAACGACATCCTCGTGCAAGGAGCCGAGCCGCTCTTTTTCATGGACTACATCGGCGCATCGCGCTTCGATGCCGCCACCTTCCACGCGGTCGTGCACGGGCTCTGCAAGGCCTGCCGCGAGAATGGCTGTACTCTGCTGGGCGGCGAGACTGCCGAGATGCCGGGACTGTACCCGGCCGGAGAGTACGATCTCGTCGGCACCATCGTGGGCGCCGTCGAGAAGCGCAGGCTGATCACCGGCGCGCAGATCCGTCCTGGCGACGCCATCATTGGACTCGCCTCCGGCGGACTGCAGACCAACGGCTTCTCGCTGGCGCGCAAGGTTATCTTCGACCAATGCGGACTGACCGTCAACGACAGTCTGCCGGGCACGCGCCTCAGCGTGGCGGACGCCCTGTTGGCGCTGCATCGCAGCTTCCTGAAGCCGGTCCAGGCGGTGCGCAAAGCGGTGCCTATCCAGGGCATGGCGCACATTACGGGCGGCGGCTTCGTGGACAACATTCCGCGTGTGCTGCCCGACGGTTGCCGCGCTGTGATAGACCGTGCCAGTTGGACACCGCCAACGTTGTTCACTTTCATCGAGCGTCAGGGGCGCGTCTCCCGTGAAGAGATGTACCGTGTCTTCAACATGGGCATCGGCTATGTGCTGATCGTGCGGCCCAGGGACGCGTCGCCGGCGTTGGCGATCCTCAAGAAGTTGCGTGCCGATCCGGTCGTGATCGGCGTCATCGAAAAGGGACCGCACGACGTGGTCTACCGCGATAAATGAACGATCCGGATTGCATCTTCTGCAAGATCGTCGCCAAGCAGGTGCCAAGTGTCATCCTGCGGGAAGACGACTTTGCCATGGCGTTTCTTGACATCGCGCCATTTGAGAAGGGGCATGCCCTGGTCATACCCAAGTGCCACGCCGAGCGGCTGACCGACTTGCCGCTGGAGTGGCTGACTGGGCTGATGCCGCTGCTTCGCGACACCGCGCGCCGGCTCGTCGCCGGACTGCCGTGCGACGGCTTCAATATCCTGCAATCCAACGGACGCTGCGCCACCCAAGTGGTGCCGCACGTCCATTTTCACGTGATCCCGCGCTGGAACGGGCGGCCCATCAAGTGGACTTCGGGGGCTTACGACTCGTCCGCCGAGATGGAAGCGCTGGCGGTCCGCCTGCGCGCCGTGTAGGGTCACACCAAGTGGGGCGGGATGTCTCGGACGCCTAACGTTAGTGTCTTACGGTCAAGGAATATCGCCCGCAACCCAATCGAACCGCAGATTGACGAATACTGAACCGCAGAATGTCGAAGTTTTTCCATTCATGATTCGCTACTCATTATTCGTCAATCTGCGGTTCGTTTCGTTTCCATTGCTTGAACAACTTGTTCTTTGTCGATAGCCCGCCTTAGCAAGGGGCGCACCGCAGACGGCGGCCCCCCCGTTTCGCTCAGCTCTGACTCTGCCGTACGCCTGCGCTTGCCGCCAGCACCGCGTCCGCGAGCCGCGCCGCGGCGTCCGGCACGGCCAGCGATAGCAACCGCGCGCGCATGCGTTCGCGGCGGACGCGATCGCGCTGCATTTCCACGATATAACCGGCCAGCCACTCCGGCGTCAGTTCGGACTGCGGCCGCATGTCGGCGGCCTGCGCTGCCACCAGATGCATGGCGTTGGCACGCTGGTGATCGCGTACGGCGGTAGGCAGCGGCACCAGGAGCGCCGGGACACCGCACAGGCAGATCTCGGCGCAGGTGGCCGCGCCGGCGCGGCCGATCGCCAGATCGGCGGCGGCATAGGCACGCCCCATCTCGCGCAGGAAGGCGAAAACCTGGGCGTCGGCGCCCGCGTCGGCATAGCTCGCGCGCACGGCCGGTTCGTCGGCAGCGCCGGTCTGGTGGATGATGCGCAACGACGGCATGGCGCCGCTGCGCGCCAAATGCGCCAGGGCATCGCGGCAGATCAGGTTGAGCGCATGCGCTCCCTGACTACCGCCGGTGACCAGCACAGTGAAACCGCCTGTCTGCCGGAAACCTTCCAGCGGCAGCTGGTTGCGCAATTCCAGGCGCACGGGCAGACCGGTGCGCGCCAGCCGCGCTCGCGGTAGCCAGGTCGCGCACTCCTCGAAACTGATCGCGGTGACCC
Organism: Kiritimatiellia bacterium; assembly: GCA_028718445.1. Taxonomy (GTDB): domain Bacteria; phylum Verrucomicrobiota; class Kiritimatiellia; order RFP12; family JAAYLN01; genus JAQULY01. The sequence continues at coordinate 8,633 of JAQULY010000007.1, read as the reverse complement.
GCGCCAGGCGTGACAGACGCGCCACCGCCTTGCCGGGGATGGCGTTAGCCTCGTGCAGCACCACCGGGACTCCCCTGGATCGGGCCGCCAGCACCGGGGGCAGGCTGGCGTAACTGCCCATCGCCAGCAGCGCGTCGGGACGTCGGACGCCCATGGCGCGCCACGAGCGCCAGACGCTGCGCAGCAGCGCCGGCAACCCGGCGGCGCGCAGCGGCCGCGCTCCGGTGCGAAAAACCGCTCCGTCCCACTCCGCCAGGGTGCGCTCCTCAATCTCGCGCCCGGCCAGCCAGACCGTGACGTCGTGACCGCGCGCGCGCAACTCGCGCGCGGTGGCCAGCCCGGGGTAGATATGCCCGCCGGTGCCGCCGCAGGCTACGGCGATCGTCTTGCGGCCGCCGCTCGGCGCGGCCGACTGGGCTGCCGGCTGCGTGGCGGCGCCATTGGCATTGGTCATGACTTTTTCCGGTTGCAGTGTCGCGTCGCTCCTGTCCACGACATGGTGAACGCGCTCAATGTTAGGGCGTTGTCCGGACGTTGTCATTCTCAAGTTGAGCGTTGAGGCAATGGGTCCGTGAGATAGGGGCGCGAGCGGGGTGCATGTGAGCAGGAGCGGTTTGTTGATTGTGCTATGGGGACATGGAGGCGTAGCACGGAAGCGGCGCGGATCGGGCCGGAAAGCCGGCGCGTGATCATGGGCCGGCTGCGGCGTCACCGGGAGCGGCGCAACCGCGAGGTTGGCGCCGCCCCCGCTTCCTTGCATCCGGCCCATGCTGACGCGTCGTTTTCCGGTAACCCCGATCCGCGCCGCGCTTGCCCCCGGCGGCGAGACCCGGGTGCTTCGTCCGGTTCAGGAACCGCCGCCGGGCCGCTGACGCGCAGCGCCTACACCCTTGATGCATAGCCCGGAGATCACTCTCGCGGTGCCAGCCACGAGCCCGGTTCGCTCACGTTCACATGCACCCCACTCGCACCTCTATCTCACCAGCTCACTGAACCTATTACTCAGGAACAAACGCCAGGATAGACAAACGCCTCTAAATGTGTGCATATTCTTGCTTTCGTTTTGGGCGCGGCATGGTGCCGTGCGGAAGACGATGGGACGGAGCCTCATAACAGAGGAGCGACATGACCAGGAAGCTTTCACCGCGCGAGAACCTGCTGCGCACATTGCGTCGGCAGGGTTACGAATGGGCGCCGCTGGACCAGGGCGGTTTCTGCGAATCGCAGGTTCAGGCCTTCCGCAAACGCTTTGGGCATGACGACTATCCCGAATGGTTCGGTTCGCCCGTCCGGCATGTCGGGGTGCCGATGACGGCTACCTGCACCGATCCGCGCCAACTGTACCGTCGCGAAAAGCTCCCCGCCGATATTGACTTCGATGTCTGGGGCGTGGGGCATTCGCGCGAACCGGACTGCTGGCACATGACGCGCATGCATCACCCCTTGCGCGGCGAGGACGTGTCGCTGGAAGAAATTCGCGCCTATCCCATGCCCGCGCTGAGCGCGGATGCGTTGTCCAAGACCACCGCGCAGACCAGGAGCATCCACGACCGGGGACTGGCCGTCATGGGCGGCATGGCTTGCACGGTCTGGGAAATATCCTGGTACCTGCGTTCGATGGAAGATCTGATGGCGGACATGATGACGGATGACCCGCGTGCGACGGCACACCTCGATCGCGTTACGGCCAACTCCATCGAGCGCATCCGGGTCTATGCGCGTGCCGGCGTTGACCTGGTGCAACTGGGCGATGACATCGGCATGCAATCCACCCCGATGATGAGTCTCGAACTCTGGCGGCGGTGGCTGAAGCCGCGGTTGGCCGCGATTATCGCGGCGGGGCGCGCCATCAAACCGGACCTGCTGATCTTCTATCATTCCTGCGGCTACGTCCTGCCCTTCCTGGACGAATTGATCGAGGTCGGCGTTGACGTGCTCAATCCGGTGCAGCCGGAGTGCATGGAGTTCGCGGAGGTGCACCGCCGCACGGCCGGACGGCTGTCCTACTGGGGGACGCTCGGAACGCAACGCACGCTGCCATTCGGCACACCCGCTGAAGTGCGCGAGGTAATCTGGAACAACCTGCGCCTGTGCGGTCCTGCGGGCGGGCTCGTTGTCAGCCCCACCCATTTGGTAGAACCCGAAGTTCCCTGGGAGAATCTGGTGGCCATGAAGGAGGCGGTGGAATCGTACCGTCCGAAGTGAGCCGGATGACGGCAGCCGCACGCGAATCTTGGCGCCGACCGTCCGCCGTGGCGCTTCAGGCGCTGTCCGGTGGTGTGGCGTTGGCCTGCTGTGTCTCCGCCTGGAGCCGTATGTTGCCGGTCTGGAGTGACGGCTCGCCGGCCGCCGCCGGTGCCGCCATCGTGATCGGTGCGCTGGCCGCGGTAACGGGCTGGTTCCTGGCGACGCGCGCGGCGCGGCGACTCCCCGAGCGCTTCTCCGTTGACGGCGCGGCCTGGAGCATGTTGGCGGCCGGACTCTGGGCCATGGCGGTCTTGCGGCTGTTGCCATCCGTAACGGACTTCTGGCTGCGCAGGCTTGGAGCGGGCGATACGGCAACCTTTGGTGTTTTCCAGCTCTGGCAGGCAGGCGGGCTGGCGGTTGCGATCTTTCCTGCCTGTCTCGGCTTTGGCGCGGCGCTGCGGCTCCTTGCGGGCGGCGACACGGCGCGGTCGTGTTGCCGACGCCATCCCCGGGTGCCGGTCTGGCTCGGCGCGGTTGCCGGCTTTATGCTGGGACGCCTAATCTGCTCAGGGCTAATCGTGCCGTGGCACGACGCCGAAGGCTGGCTGCGGATGGGCGTTGTAGTCGGCGGGCTTAGTGCCGTGTTCGCGCTTTGGCGCCACATGGCAGAGACATCCGGGCGACGGATGCGTCTGCGGCACATTGCCGCTTGTGCGCCGCTGGCGGCGGTCGCGCTGGCCTTGTTGTTGCCGCGTATCAAACCGCCGTGGCTTTCGCAGAGCCCGCCGAACCGCTGGCTGCGCACCGGCGGCGCCTCGGCGCGCCTGCCGGGCGAGATGATCTTCCATGCGGATGGCAGCAGCGCCGATCTCAGCGTGCGCCGGCTGGCGGACGGCGAGCGTGTGCTGTGCCGCGACGGTCAGGCATGGTTGTCGGCGTCAGGCGATCTGCCCAGTCAAATGCTGGCGGCGCACCTGCCGCTGCTGCTGCATCCTGCGCCGCGTCGCGTCGCGCTGTTGGGGCTTGGCAGCGGATCGAGCCTAAGCGCGGCGCTGACGCATCCCATAGAACAGGTCGTCTGCGCTGAGCCGGAGCGCCGCATGCCAGACGCGGTCCGTACGCTGGCGCCCGCGCCGGACAACGCTACGCCGGCATGGAACGACCCGCGCTACCGCCACATTCCGGTGAGCGCGTGCGAACTGCTGGCGCGCGGGCGCGGGCGATACGATGTGATTGTCACGCAGCCGGAGCTGCCCTGGTCGCTAACGGGCGCGCGGGGACTGACGCGGCGCCATTTTGCCCGTTGTCGCGCTGCGCTCGCGACCAATGGCATTGTCTGCGTCAGTGTCCCCGCCCAGGCCATGTCGCCGCGCGAGTTCCGTCGCGTGCTCGCCGCATTCCGAGCCGTGTGGCCCTGCGTTCAGGTCTGGTCGCCGCAAGTTAACAGCTACCTGTTGCTGGGATCGCTGACGCCGTTGACGGTGCGGGGCGATCGTCTGCTGGAACGGTTCGAGCGTCGTGAGGTTTTCCGCGATCTGGTGCGCATCGGAGTGCGCGCGCTGCCGGAGTTGCTGGCCAACCAGGTGCTGGACGGCGGGGCCGCGGAACGCTATCTCGACGGCGACGCGTGCGCGCCGGCGCGGTGCGCCTGGTCGCTGGCGTGGGCTTGCGCGCGCGCGCGTCTGCAGCGGGGCCAGACGACCGAAGTCCTGGCCGGTATCGAGGCGGCCAGGAACTGGAGTCTGGATTGGCTGACGCCGGGCGAATTGGAAGAGAGCGTCTATCGGGCGCTGTCGCAGCGGACCGGACGTCTGCTGGCCGCGCGCGCGGCCATTGCGGCGGCGCGGGTGGCATCCCGACGCGAGAATCTGGCGGCTGCGCTGGCGCGGGCGCGCGAGGCGGCCGCGATCAACCGGGACGACGCCTTCCTGGAGCGCATGGTGCGGGCGATGGAACAAGACGCGGCCCTTTCTCTGGCGCGCGGCGATTTTGCCGGGGCGTCGCGTCGCTATGCCGACGTGTTGGGCATTCTGCCTTCACGCGCGTCGGCGGCCTACGGCGCGGCCATGGCCGATAGTCATCTGGGTCGGGCGGAGTCGGCCTACCTTCATCTGGCGCGCGCGGTCGCGGCGGAACCGCGGGTGCCGGCGTACCGTCTGGCGCTGGCGGAGGCGGCCTGGACGCTGGGCAATGAGGAGGAGTCGCTGCGTCAGTACCGCCTGTTGATCGAGCGCGATGCCGCCGACGTCGCCGCCCTGCACGGCCTGGCAGTGGCGTTGAGCCGGGCGAAACCACCCCTGCGCGATGCAGCGGCCGCGATCCGGGCCGCCGAGCAGGCGGTCAAACTGACCGGCTGTCGCGACAGGCGCATGGCCACAACGCTGGCGGACCTGTACATCGCCAACGGGCGCGTGGTCGAGGGAGTCAGCCTCAAGCGCCGCATCAAGATCGCGTTGCCGGATGAGCGTCAGTCGCTATAATCGTAGCCATGTCCGCGCCCCGCATATTGATAGTCAAGCTCAGTTCGCTGGGCGACATCATGCACGCGCTGCCGACCGTGCATGCCTTGCGCGAGCAGTTGCAGGCCGAGATACACTGGGCCGTGCAGCCCGAGTATGCCGCACTGGTGGGTTGTTTCCCGGATGTAGCGCGCATCGTCACGGTTCCGCGGCGGCGCTGGTGGCAAGGGTTGGGGACAGCCTGGCGCGAACTGCGGCGCGTTCCGTTTGACATGGCGATTGACCTGCAGGGGCTCTGCAAGAGCGCGATCGTGACGCGGGCGGCGCGCGCTCGCCGCCGCATCGGTCCATCCTATGCGCGCGAAGGGGCGTGGCTTTTCTATACGGAACTGGCGGGCAAGCCTAATCGCGAGCGGCACGCGGTCGAGCAGGCCATGGATGTTTTGGACCTTCTTGGCCTGCAGCGTCCGCGTAAGCCGGAAGTGGCGCTGCACTATCCCACGGTCGCACTGCCCGGCGCGGTTCCGCGCGTGGCGATACTGCCAACCTCCCGCTGGGAGACGAAGAACTGGCCGGTCGAGCATTTCGCGACGGTTGCCAGGCGCCTGACGGAGGAGTGCGGCGCGACGCTGCTTGTGCTGGGGGATGCAGCCGCCACCCCAACCGGCGAGACCATTCGCGCCCAGGCGCCGCAGGCCATCGTCAATGCGTGCGGCCGTTATTCGCTGCCGGAGCTGTTTGGCGTGCTGAGCCAGTGTGACCTGCTCATCGCCAACGACACCGGCCCGGTGCACATGGCGGCGGCGTTGGGGGTGCCATGCCTGGTGCTTTTCGGCCCGACCCGGCCGGAGCGCACGGGGCCGTATGGCCCGAACCATCACACGCTCCAACGCGACCTGCCGTGCCGGCCCTGCATGTCACGCCGCTGTCGCATTGGCGGACATGCCTGTCTGGCCGGGTTGCCGTGCGATCTGGTCTTCGACACGGCCGCGGCCATGCTGGCCAATCCGGAACGGCGGCCATGACGGTAACGGAACTACATGCCACGCTGCGTTTGCATGGCGCCTACCAGACGCCGGCCGGCCAACTGCCGGAAAGACAGGCCCGCCCCGGCGCATGGGCGGCCTGGCGCTTCTACGTGGGCGGGCTCGGCGGCGTGGTTGTGCAGGGGTTGCGCAGCATGCGGGGCGGCTCATTCGATGACCTGACCTTTGCGGAACTGGCCTACCGGCTGTTGCGCGCGGCGGAAAGACTGGGCACGCTGGTGTCATTCGAAGGTTTCGCTGAAGTCAACGCTCATCGCGGGCCGATTGTCTACACGGGCAATCACATGAGCCTTGTGGAAACCATCGTGTTGCCTGCCGGCTTGCTGGCCTTCGGGCCGCTGACGATCGTGGCGCGTCGCAGCCTGACGCGCTATCCCGGCTTTGGCCGCGCGTTGTGCGCTTCGCATCCCATTCTCGTGACGCGGGCCAATCCGCGGCAGGACCTGGCGGACGTGCTGTCGCAGGGCGCGGAACGGCTGGCGCAGGGCTACTCCGTGCTGCTTTTCCCGCAGGGCACGCGGTCCGAGTGTTTCGACCCGCGGCGGTTCAACTCGCTCGGAATCAAGCTGGCCAGGCGCGCGGGTGTGCCGCTGGTGCCGCTGGCGGTCAAGACCGACTTTGCGCGCGTCGGCAGTTGGTTGCGCGACTTCGGTCCGGTGGATCCCAGTCGTCCGATCCGTTTCGCCGCCGGGCCGTTGCTCGATGCCGCAGCCCCGCAGCGCGATGTGCATGCGGCCTGTACCGCCTTCATCTCCGCGCGGCTGCGCAACTGGGGCCTGCCGGTGGCCGACAAGGGCGATAGTGACGGCCTGGAGCAAGAACAGCAATGAGCGAGACGCCTGCCAATAAGTCCATGCCGCCTGATCTTCAGGCGAGCGTGCTGTGCGACGACGTGCGCCAGGAGCGTAACGGCAAGTTCATCCTGATCGGCATTTTCGACGGTCTCATGCTGCCGTCGTTCCCGGCCGTCTTTCCGCGCCTGTGCGTGGTCAATCGCTGGTGTTCCGGCGAGGGCGAATTCGCGCAGCGTACGCGCATCGTGAGCGCGGACGGTAAGATCAAGCTCGTGGAAGGGAGGCCGGTGCCGGTGCGGTTGACCAACGTCGAGCAGTTGGCCACCTCGGTCGAGTACTTCGTCAACTTCCAGGTTCCCGAAGCCGGCCTCTACTGGGTCGAGATCATGCTGGACCAGCGTCTGCGTCTGCGTTACCCGTTACAAATCAGGAGAGCGAATGAAAGCACTTGAAGAAGGCAACGAACTGCGTCTCGATTTCGGCAAGTTGGCCAAGGTCGCCGAACGCTGTCCGGACGTCATTCCCGTGGCGGTCCAGAACGCGGATACGCGCGAGGTCATTCTGGTGGCCTACACCAACGAGCGCGCCATGCGTCAGACCATGGCCACGCGCACGCTGACGTTGTGGAGCACCTCGCGTAACGAGCTTTGGGAGAAGGGCAAGAGTTCGGGCGAGACCTTCGAGCTGGTCGAGGCGCGTGTCAACTGCGAGCAGAACTCGCTGCTCTACGTTGTGCGCCCCAGGCGCGGCGCCATCTGCCACACCAAGAACCGCGCGGGCGCACCGCGCAACTGCTACTACCGCCGCATCAATCCCGACACGCTGGCGCTGGAGAACCTGGATCCTTGACCGCGGAGAATCTATCCGTCCCGCGGTACCGTTGTCCGTACTGTCATGCCGGACTGGCGGAGTTGCCGGCCGGCGGCATCTGCGGCGCCTGCGGCCGCGTCATGCGCTTGCCGACCGCGTCGACGCCCGAGGCGCGGCGTGAGCGCCGGCGCAAACGCGAACGGTTGGCGCGCGAAGCCGAACGCGTCAAACTGGGCCTGCATCGCGCGCCGGATGTCAGCCTGCTGACGTCGCCGCGCGCGTTGTTCGTCGTCATGCTGATGCTGGCGGTGGCCGGGTCGCTGGTCATTCATTCCGCCCGCAAGACCGTGTCGCGGCGGGAAGTCCGACCGGAGTTGCCGCACCGTAAGGCGCTACGGCAGTTGGACACACTCGCCACGGCGCTCGGACGATATCGCTTTCACGTGGGTGATTATCCGCCGGACGCGCCCGGATTGCGCGCGTTGCTGAACGATCCCGGCACCCCCGGATGGAACGGTCCCTACATCAACCAGTTGATCTTCGACCCATGGGGAACGCCCTATCAATACGCGCGCGCCGGCGATGGCGGCGTGAGGCTCTTCACCTGTGGTCCCGACCGCAAGCCCGGCACGCCGGACGACTTGCGCCCGGATACCCTGGCGTTCGATCCGGGTACCGCCTGGACGACCGGTTGGGTGCGCGCCAGCGAACGGTTGCCCGGCGTGCGCATCCTGCCGCAAGGGCCATCGGACGGCAAGGCCCCCGACGGGCGTGGACGATAACCGGCTGGTCAGACCAGATCGCTAATCGTCGGACCGGCGAGTGATCACGCGCCGCTTCCGCTATCCGCGCAGCGGGATGTCGTCCAGGCACCAGAGCGTTTCGCGCGGTTGCTTGGCGGTCGGAAGGGCGCACAACGTGGCGCCATCGGCGTCAAGCAGCAACGCCTGCTGCCCTTTGATGGCTATCGTCAGGCGCGGATCGCGGCGGCGCTCGCGCAGCACTACGGCCAGTGCCAGCAACCGTTCCACTCCGTCGCCGCGCTGGAATGTCCAGACCTCGTCCGGCTGGGCGCAACGTCCGGCACCATCGTAGATGGACTCGGAGGGCAGGGCGCGGAGACGCGCGACGCACTCGGACTCGCCAAGATTTGCTGTGGCCGTCAGCACTACCGGCGAACGCTGCATCGCAGCCAGCAGGAAGGGACGCGCCTCGGTGAGACTGAGATCGCGCCAGGCATAGAACGCCAGGTCGGCGACGGTGTTCTCGGCGCGGATCGTCTCAAGGCGCGCGCGGATGGCTTCGCGATCCATGCCCGGATGAATCTCCAAGGGAGG
>JAQULY010000006.1:19889-31281 GCA_028718445.1 Kiritimatiellia bacterium | reverse complement strand
TGCTTTCCGCCTGGCCGCGCGGCAGCTTGACGTTGATGCCCTGTTCCAGCGTGGGGTAGGTGATGATGAAAGTGATCAACAGCAGAAAGCTGAGATCCATGAGCGAGGTCATCTGGATCTCGCTCAGGCGGCTCAACTGTTGACGTCTGCGTTCGCGTCCCATGACTGCCGCGCTAGCTTTCGCGTCCCTGATACTCGCATGAAATGCGTCCGAGCAGTTCGTCCACGAAACCGTCGAGGGCGATCGTCAGGTTGCGCACGCGCCCAAGTAAGGCATTATAGCCGATGCCGGAAGGAATCGCCACCAGCAGGCCCACCACGGTGGTCAGCATCGCCGACGAGATGCCGGGGGCTACGTCCGTCAGCAGCGCCGAACCCTTGCCGCTCATGCTCTGGAAGGCGTCGAGCAGGCCCCAGACGGTGCCAAGCAGCCCCACCAGCGGCGCGGCGGTGGCGCCGGTGGCGAGCATGTTCATGCCGCGCTCGATGCGCACGATCTGCTCGGCAAGAGCCTGTTCGGTGACGCCCTTGACGAGCGTGATCTCGCGCGCGGTCAGGGCGCATCCGGCGGCGCTGCCGCGCTTGGCCGCCAGGTCCATGCGCGCCTCCGGGCTGAAGGTTGTCAGCAGCTTCTCGCAGGAGGCTTGGTAGACCACGGCCATGGGGTTGTCGCTCTTGCGCTGCTGGAAGAAGATGTCGAGCGCCTCGTGGGCGCCGTCGAAGACTTTGCGGAAACGCCGCGCGACGGTCTCCATCGCCTTCAGCTCCTGTCGCTTGCCGACCATGATGCTCCAGACGACGACGGACATGACGATCTGCAACAGCACGATGGACTGGCCCATCAGGTTGGATTGGGCGAAGGCCTGCCAGAGGCTGGCAACCGGCAAGTCGAAGGGCAGGGGGGCGCAGAAATTCATGAATCTGAAGCATGCAGAAGCGGCGGCGGCAAGTCAATCCCGCTGTTTGTTGCGCCGTGCCTTGCATCACAACGCAGCGGTCTGGCTGGTCGTGGCGCTGTGCGCGCGAGTGGCGTGATCGCCGGCAGAGAGGCCGCCGGAAAGGCCGCGGTCGAAGAAGACGGCGGAGAGGTGTCCGGCGAGATCATGGTCACGTAGCGGTTTGGCCAGCAGCGGAATGGCAAAGGCCTTGAACATGTCAATCTGCGCGCGCACCAGCGTTTCGCCGGTGATCGCGACGATCGGCAGACGGGCCAGCCGCCGGTCGTTCCGTAGTTGCAGCACCACTTCCGCGCCGGGCAGGTCCGGCAGGGCCAGGTCAATCACCAGCACGTCGGGCGGCGACTGACGACAGTGGTCAAGCGTGGCGCGTCCCATGGATTGCGTCTGCACACGGCAACCCTGGGCCTGGCAGACCGCGCGCATGCGTTCGCGCAAGGCGTCGTCGTCGCACGTCACCAGCACCAGCGGGGCCTCGGTCAGCGGCATGAAGACGCTGACCTGTGTGCCGCGGTCGGTGCCGGGCACGGGACTCTCGACCTGCAACTTGCCGCCGTGCAGTTCCACCAGCTCGCGCGAGATGGCCAGCCCGAGACCGGAACCGGCCGGCTGATCGCCGACCTTGAAATAGCGCAGCGTAATACGGTCGAGAGCCTCGGGCGGAATGCCGATGCCGGTGTCGCGCACGCGGATGACGATCTGGTTCTCCTGCCGCGGGTCTGGTTCGATCGCCACCCGGATGGAGCCTCCTCCGGGCGTGAACTTCAGCGCGTTGCCGACGATGTTCAGGATAACACGCTCCAGTTTGTGCGGGTCGCACAGCACGAAACACGGCTGTGGCGGCAGGCACATCAGCAACTGCACGCGCTTCTCGTCGGCCTGCACACGCAGGGCGTCCACGCCGGTCTCGACCAGCCGTGCCAGCGGCACGCGCGACTTGGTCAGCGTCAGGGTGCGGTTCTCGATCTGGCGCAGGTCGAGGATGTCGTTCACGGTTCCCAGCAGCCGGCGGCAGTCGGCGTTCAGGCGCTCCAGGTACTGCATGGCCTTCTCGGGCAGCGGTCCGGTGACGCCGCGCTGCATGTTCTTGACGGCGTAGATCATGGAAGTCAGCGGCGTGCGCAGTTCGTGCGAGACGTTGGAGACGAACTCCAGACGCGCGCGGTCGAGGGCCTCCAGGCGTTCGACCGCGTTCTGCAGCTCCTCCTGCGCGCGTTTGCGCACGGTGGTGTCGCGCACGAAGAAGCACAGCTGACCCTCGGCGTCGAGGTCCACCATGTTGACGGCAATCTCCACCGGGAAGGTCGAGCCGTCCGTGCGCGTGCAGCGCGCCTCGACCACGGTGTACTTGTGCTCGCTCAAGTTCGAGCGGATGGTGGCGATCAGCGACTCGTCCGCGCCGGAGATCAGGTCAATGACGGAAATGCCGGGCAGGCGCGCCTCGTCAATCTGGAAGAACTCCAGCGCGCGCCCGTTGAAATCGAGCACGAAACCGCGCAGGTCGGTGATCAGCACGGCGTCGTAGACGCTGGCCAGCAGCTTGTCATAGGGTGTGTTGCGGTCGGTGCGCGCCTGCCGTCGGGCGACAAACGTTGGCGTTGGCACCGCCGGCGGTTTGCGCGGGCCGCGCAGGGCGCGCGTGGCGGTCTCGGGCGCAATATCGATGCGCATGGTGCGCGCGGCCGAGCGTTGCTTGGACATGGCCATTAGACTTAACTCCTGGACGCGTCCTGGTCAATCCGGAAACGCTCCTCCAGCGTGCGGCCGCGGGTCTCCGGTGTCAGGACGTAGAGCGCCGTACAGATGGTGGAGCTCGCCAGCAGGCAGGCGAAAATCCAGGCGTAGGCCTCGCGCGGATAGTGCAGCCCGGCGGCCGAACTGACCGCCTGCGACCTGTAGGCATCCATGATGGCGCCCGCCGCCGAAGTCATCAGACCGGCGCCGATGTAACAGAGCCCGTTGAAGCTGGCGACCGACAGCGCCAGCACACGCGCACGGTGCAGTTCCCGCATGAGCGCGGCTTGCACCGGACTGGCGATATTGATGAGCGACAGGAAGACATAGGCGCACAGGAAGATCCATCCCGGAGCCGGCGCGAGCGTGCCGCACAGCAGCATGACCGAGGCGACCAGCAAACCCGCTCCGCTGATCATTAGCCAGGGCTTGCGCCGCTGCCCGAAGCGGTTCACAGCCCAGCCGCTGAAGAGCACGGACACGGCGCCGGTGACCGCCATCAGCAGCGTAAAGCCGGCCGCCCTGCCGGCCGTCAAACCGGCAAAATCCTCCAGGAATTTTTTGCCTACGGTGGTTTGGACGACGAAGTAGACGGGATACCCCCACAAGCCGCTCACCAGTAGCGGCAGGGCGCGGCGATTGGTCAGCACCTCCCGCAGGTAACGCCAGGCCACGGGCGTGGGCCGCGTCAACCGCTCCGGCAGCCGGCGCAGCGACAGCCAGGCCGCCAGGGTGGCCAATACCGTCAGCACGCCCACGCCGAACAAGGCTTGCCGCCAGCCGATCGCGGCCGCCAGTTGCTGCATCGGCCAGGTACCGAGCATGCCGCCCAGCATGCCGCAGAAGATCGCCCCGCCCAGCAGCACCGTGAACAGCCGCGGCGGAAAGCGCACGCTGGTTTCCTTGAGGATGCAGAGATACATGAAGCAGGCACCCAGACCGGTGAACGCGCGGGTCGCGAACAGCAGCCCGGCCTCATGGCACAGCGGAAATAACAGCGATCCGGCGGCCATCACGCCGCCGCCGAAGAGGATGGACTTGCCGCCGCCGAAACGATCCACGACGAAGCCGACCGCAATCTGCATGCTGCCATAGACCAACACAAAAATCGTGCCGAGCGCGGCCACCGCCGAAGCGGTCAGCCGGCACTCGCTCTGGATTTCGTTGAAGACGGTGCCGGGGATGGCCGTACGCTGGAAGAAGGATAGCATGTAGAGCAGAACCATGGCCGCAAACGCAAGCCATGATGCTCCCCGTCCTCCTGCTTCTCCTCCTGCCGAATGCGACATGACGCAGCTACACCTCATCCGCCGGACCGGGGCCGCGTGGGCCACGTATCGGCGGCGTATCGCCGGGAAACAACCTACGGCACGCGCTTGAGCGCGAGGCAGCCGTTATGACCGCCGAACCCCAGCGAGTTGTTCAGGCAGGCGCGCACTGTCGCCTCGCGGGCGGTGTTGGGCACGTAATCCAGATCGCAATCGGGATCGGGCGTGGTGTAATTGGCCGTGGGCGGCACGACGCCGCGATGCATGGCCAGTGCGCAGACGATGGTCTCGATGCCGCCGGCCGCGCCCAGCATGTGGCCGGTCATGGACTTGGAGGAGGAGATCATGACGCGTTTGGCGTGTTCCGGGCCGAGCGCGCCCTTGATGGCCAGCGTCTCGATCTTGTCGTTGAGGGGTGTGCTGGTGCCGTGCGCGTTGATGTAGTCCACGTCCGAGGGATTGAGCCGCGCCTCGGCCATGGCCTGTTGCATGGCGCGTTTGGCGCCGTCGCCGTCATCGCGCGGAGCGGTCATGTGAAAGGCGTCAGCGGTCATGCCGAAGCCGGCCACTTCGCCATAGATGCGCGCCCCCCGTGCCACGGCCTGGTCGAGCGCTTCGAGCACGACGATGCCGGCGCCTTCGCCCATGATGAAACCGTCGCGTTCCTTGTCGAAGGGGCGGCTGGCGTGGGCCGGGTCGTCATTACGCGAGCTCAGGGCGCGCATGCTGGCGAAACTGGCCACGCCGAGCGGCGTGATGCAGGCCTCGGCGCCGCCGGCGACCATGACGTCGCATTCGCCGTCGCGGATGGAGCGGGCAGCCAGGCCGATCGAGTGCAGCGCGCTGGCGCAGGCGGTGACGACGGCGTAGTTGGGGCCCTGCAGGTTGTGCTCGATCGCCACCAGTCCGGCGCCCATGTTCACGATCATGGCCGGCACCGTGAAGGGCGAGACGCGGCGCGGCCCCTTCTCGGCGATGACGCGCGCCTGTTCGGACAGGGTTTCCAGACCGCCCACGCCCGAACTGATGGCCGCACCCGACCGGGCGGGGGCGTAGCGCGATAAGTCTATGCCGGCATCCCGCACCGCCATGCGGGCGGCCGCCAGGGCGTACCAGCAATAGCGGTCCATGCGCCGCTGTTCCTTGGGGGGGATAAAGCTGTTGAGATCGAAATCACGCACCTGCGCGGCGATGCGCGTGCTGTACTCGGCGGCGTCGAAACGGTCCAGCGGAACGACCCCGCTGGTGGCGGACAACAGGCGCGACCAGAGCGTCTCAAGGTCGCATCCCAGGGGCGACACCACGCCCATGCCCGTGATTACAACGCGCTTCTGCATATGTCGAGCTCAACTTCCTGTTCAGCGACCATGCCCCGGATGCTCATCCAAGGCACTTAAAGAAAAGGCCGGGGAGAGACGAATTCGCACCTTCCCCGGCGTCCGCAAACCAACTCTGTGCGGTTAGCTATTCCTTGTCGAAACCCTTGCCCTTGAGATATTCAAGCACCGCGCCGACCGAGGTCAGCTTCTCGGCATCCTCGTCCGGAATCTCGGCCCCGAACTCCTCCTCGAACGCCATGACCAGCTCGACGGTATCGAGCGAATCCGCGCCCAGGTCGTCAATGAAGGAAGCCTCGGGCGTCACTTGATCGGCGTTGACGCCCAACTGTTCCACGATGATCTCTTTCACGCGTTCTTCGAGTTTGCTTGCCATATGGGCTTTCTCCTGGACTAGTTCCTGTTTCTGTTTCAACAACGGCCCATCGGGCCACACTCTTCACATGGTCATGCCGCCATTCACGCTCAACACCTGACCCGTCACGTACGACGCGTCTTCGCTGGCGAGAAAGACAACCGCCTTGGCTACATCCGAGGGAGCGCCAAAACGACCGGCCGGGATCTGACCCAGCATACCGTCGCGCACTTCCTGCGGAAGCGCATCAGTCATCTTCGACACGATGAAACCCGGCGCCACCGCATTCACGCGGATGCTCCGGGAAGCCAACTCCTTGGCCATTGACTTGGTCAGGGCTATAAGGCCGGCCTTTGAGGCAGCATAATTACACTGACCGGCGTTGCCGATCAAGCCAATAATTGAGGTAATCTGCACGATACTGCCGGAACGCTGCTTCATCATCGGCCTGGCGACGGCCTTGCCGAAGAGGAAGGCGCCCTTCAGGTTGGTCTGAAGAACCTCGTCCCACTCGCTTTCGGACATGCGCACCAGCAGGTTGTCGCGGGTGACGCCGGCGTTGTTGACCATGATGTCAACGTGCCCGAGCGTCTTGACCACCTCATCCACAAATGCCTGCACCGCCGCGCCTTGCGACACGTCCACCGACAGCGTCAAGGCGCGCCGCCCCAGCGCTTCGACGGCCGTGGCGGTCTCCCGCAACGGTTCGATGCGCCGGCCGCAGAGCGCCACGTCGCAACCTTCGCGCGCCAGTTCTTCGGCGATGGCGCGTCCTATGCCGCTGCCGCTACCCGTCACAATGGCGACTTTGCCGTCCAGTTTGCCCATGGTCAGTCAGTCCCTTCGGTTCGCGCCGCCGTTTATCAGGCGCCCGCCACACCGGCGGCGGCCTCCAGCGATGCCAGATCCTGCACGTTGGCCGTCGCGTTCTGTTTGTCTATCCGCTTGATCAGTCCCGACAGCACCTTGCCCGGGCCGAACTCGACATAGTGCTTCACGGCGGCGGCACGGACACAGTCGGCCCAACGCACCGACTCGGTCACCTGGCGCAGCATCGTCTGCTTGACGGTTTCGCCGTCCGCGACATGGGTCTCTCCGGTGACGTTTGAGATGACCGTCATTTTGGGCGCGGCGAAGGGCACATCCTTGATGAAGGCGCTCAGCCGTTCGCGCGCCGAGTTCATCAGCGGCGAATGGAAGGCCCCCGCCACGTTCAGCATGACGGTCTTGGCGCCCTGGCCGGCGGCCAGTTTCTCGGCCTCGGCCACCGCGGCCTTTGTTCCCGAGAGCACGATCTGCTGATCGGAGTTGACATTGGCCATGTGAGCCCCGGACTGCCGGCAGACCTCGGCCACCTGCTCGCGGCTCAGTCCCATCACGCTGACCATGCCGCCGGCCTGTTCTTCACAGGCTTGCTGCATGAAACGTCCGCGCGCCTCCAGAACCCTGACGGTCGCCTCGAAGTCCAGCACGCCGGCGACATGCAGCGCCGTCCATTCGCCCAGGCTCAAGCCGGCCGCCGCCTTGAACGCGCACGCCGGGAACCGCTTTCCAAAGGCCTGCCAGCAGGCCACGCTGGTTACGAAGATCGCCGGCTGGCAGTAGTTGGAGCGTGTCAGGGCCTCGGCCGGGCCCTCGAAACAGACCTTTTTGAGATCAAAATTGAGCACGGCATTGGCGCGGTCGTACAGCGACGCAATAGTGGGGTCGGCGGCGAGGTCTTTGCCCATGCCTGCGAACTGGGCGCCCTGTCCCGCAAATACGGCTGCTTTGTCACTCACTTGTGACTCCTTTCTGGCCGGCGAAGGTCGCGGAGACCGACCCGCCAGCACGGCACTCGCTCCATGCGGAGATGCCGCAAGTAGGTAGGCAGTCTGCCAGAACTGAGTAAAATGTCAATCCCCAGGGCGCCAAAATGCGTAGTGTCGCACACTCACATGCACACCACTCGCACCCCCGTCTCACTAACCCATGGCCAAAATGCGAATTGCCGTCGCGCGCGCAACTGCCTTAACATGACGCTGCATGCGTGTGCTGCTCGTCAATACGGTTGCCGCCATGGGGGGCGCGGAGTGGAGCCTGCTGGAACTCGCCGCCGCGCTTGGCCGGAAGGGCCTCACAGTCGAAGTGGCTTGCCCGGAAGGCGCTCTGGCGCAACGCCTGCGTGCTTCCGGGCTGGCCGTGCGCACGCTGCCGGTCGTGCGTCTGACGCGGCCGCGTCCGTTCCGTCCGTCCAGTATGCTGCCATGGTTCCGGCTGCCGGTCGCGCGGCGCGCCCTGCGCCGGATCGTCCGCCAAGGGCATCCCGACTGCGTGCATGCCAACAGCCTGGCCGCCATGCTGGTGGCCGCGCCGGCGGTCGGCGCCGCGCCGCTGCTCTGGCATGTGCGCGATCTGGCGCTGGCGCCGGCGGCCGCCCGCTGGTCGGCGCGTCG
Source organism: Kiritimatiellia bacterium (assembly GCA_028718445.1). Taxonomy (GTDB): domain Bacteria; phylum Verrucomicrobiota; class Kiritimatiellia; order RFP12; family JAAYLN01; genus JAQULY01. Next base: position 23,196 of record JAQULY010000006.1, on the reverse strand, counting down.
CGCCCGCTTCTGTCTGGCCATCTCCCCGGCTGTCGAACAGCGGTTGCGCGGCCTGTTGCCCCAGTCCTTGCAGTCCAAGGTCCGCCTGGTCATGAACGGAATCGCGCTCGAACGGTTCGCTGATCTGCCGGAGCGGCACGAAGCGCGCCGCCGCCTGGGACTGCCGGCCGACGTGCCGCTGGCCGGGATGCTGGCGCATCTGGTGCCGTGGAAGCGGCATGACCTGTTCCTGGCGGCGGCCGCCAGGGTCGTTCAGGCCGTGCCCGCCGCGCATTTCGCCATCGCCGGCGAAGACCTCTTTCGCGAGCACGCCGGCTACCTGCAAGCCCTGACCGAGGCGTGCGCGCGTGAGGGGCTGGCCGGGCGCATGCACTGGATCGGGGCAGTGGACCGTCCCGAGATCTACCTGCGGGCGCTGGATGTGCTGGCGCACCCCGCTGGCGACGAGCCCTTCGGACGCGCCATCTGCGAAGCCATGGCTGCCGGCACGGCGGTGGCGGCGGCCGATGCGGCCGGTCCAGGCGACCTGGTGCTGCACGAGACCACGGGATTGCTGACACCGCCCGGCGAGGTCGCCGGTCTGGCGGCGGCCATCTGCCGTCTGCTGTCGGAACCGGCGCTACGTCAGCGATTGTGCGACCGGGCCGCTGAGCGCGTCCGTGCCAAATTCGACGTCGAACGCACCGCCGGCGAAGTGGCGGCCGTCTACGGCGAATGCGATAGCTCCTCGTCGCCTGCCAGCTCCCGGCGAAGCCGCTCCAGCAGGGCGTCGCGGTCGGCGACGGCCCCATCGAGCTGAAGATCGTAGGCGCGTGTCAGCCAGCGTCCGACACGCGGACCCGGCGCCAGGCCCAGCGCCAGCAGGTCGCGGCCGCGCACCCACGCTTCCGGCAGCACCGGCTCCGCCGCCCAGGCCGCCTGCTGCGCCTTGGCAAAGCGCCACACGCTCATGTCGCCCGAACTGCAAATCACGTCCAGGCGGTGCAGTTCCAGTTCGCGCTCGAAGGTGGGCGCGCCCATGAAACGCCGCAATTTGGCCGGGCGCATGCGCGGCAACTCCGGGAAGGTCATGTGACGGCGCACCATCGCCTCGACCTCCCCGATGAGCGCGGACGGCTGACGCAATCGCTCTAGCGCCTGGCGAGCCAACTCCGCACCCGCGCTGGCGTGATTGGGCGAACGAATCTCCAGCGATCCGTCCGGCCGCGGTTGGGCGATGGTGGTGCCGGGTTTGCCGGCATCGTGCAGCAGCGCCGCGCAAGCCAGCGCCGCGTCGCGCGGCGGCGGCAGGGCGTCGAGCATCATCAGCGTGTGCGTCCAGACGTCGCCCTCCGGATGGAACTCCGGTGGCTGCGGCACGCCGCGCATGGCTTCCACCTCGGGCAGGAAACGCCCGAGCAGGTCAAGGTCATGCAGCCTCTCCAGGCCGCGCGATGGGCGCGGCGCCTCCAGCAGCAGGCGCAGGAACTCGACGCCGATGCGTTCCGGGCTGACGTCGCCCAGACCCGGCGCCGCCGCGCGCGCGGCGGCGGCCGTGGCGGGATCTAGATCGAAGTCCAGCACCGCCGCGAAGCGCACCGCGCGCAACAACCGCAGGCGATCCTCGGCAAAGCGGCCGGCCGGATCGCCGATGGCCCGGACGATGCGCGCCTCCAGATCGCGGAGACCGCCGACGAAATCGAGCACCGTGCCGCGCTCGGTATCGTAGAAGAGTCCGTTGATCGTGAAGTCGCGCCGCTGGGCGTCGGCGCGGGCGTCTGCGAACCGGATGCTGCCGGGGTGGCGTCCATCGCGGTAGTCGCCCTCCTCGCGGAACGTGGCCACGTCGAACGTGCCGGAGGGCATGACGACCAGCATGACGCCGAAAGCCTTGCCGATCGCCAGCGTCCGGCCCGGGAACAGCGCCTCGATCTCCTCCGGCCGTGCCGAAGTGGCGATATCCATGTCCTTCAACGCCCGGCCCAACAGCGCGTCGCGCACGCAACCGCCCGCCAGCAGCGCCTCGTGGCGCGCGTCGCGCAGTCGCGCGATCACCTGCAGGGCATCGGCATAGAGCGGACTGGAGTCATCGAACATGCGCCTCGCTATTTGATCGTGTAGCGCGTGGCCTTGACCAGCGACTTCCAGAGCTGTTCCGGCGTGGCGGCGGCCAGCAACGCCTCGCGGTTCTGCGCTTTCAGGAAGGCCTCCGTCAGGCCGGCCATCAGGCGCAGGTAGAAGGCGCTCACGGCCGTCGGAATGGTGAAGAAGCAGATGATGTTGACCAGGCGCTCGCCGTCGAAGGCGATACCCTTGGAGTTGGTGCCCATGGCCAGGGTCAAACCGCCGCCCTCGATGCCACGGACGTGGGGGAAGGCCAGGCCGTTATCCATGGCGGTGCTGAGGATGTTCTCGCGTTCCAGCGCCGCGGACACCAGTTTGTCGGCGTTGTCCACGAACCGCTCGCGCTGCATGCATTCGGCCAGTTCGGCGATGGCGTCGTCGCGCTTTTCAGCCTTCATGTTGGGGATCATCAGGCTCTCGGCGGAGAAGCGCGCGATCCCCACCTTGCGCGGCTCGGTGCGGCTCTGGCGTTCGCCGATCCAGCGCGCCGCGTCACTCGACTCGTAGAGCACGCGCGCGCAGCTCGGGCAGGTCTGCAACTCCTTGAGTTTGCGCACTGCCTGCACCTGGCTGATCGGCAAACGCATGCCGCAGATGGCGCATGAGCCGTTGTGCATGGGCGCCATCACGATGTGGTCCTTCTTGATGAGGCGCTGGATGAAGCCCTTGATTTGCGGCGGCAGCTTGTCGGTCATCTCCACGATATTGCCGTTCAGCCGCTCCAGGTGGGCGCCATCGCCGGTAGCGCGGTGTTCATCCTGTATCAGAACGAGTTCCTGAAGCTGAAGGAGATGATTGATGAGACTCTGCATTGAAACCTCGCGACAAGTATGTGCAATGGCGGCATTTAGACTGTGGAATCCGCGAACGGTTTAACATTGTTACGCTTGCCGGCAGCGACTGTCAACGCGCGTTTTTTGCGCAACCGCTTTGCCTCCCTGGCGGGCATGTGCTATTTTTGCGTATTCATTGCCCCAAGCCACTAATCGGGCGACGGGCGTCAGCATGCAAGAGAAATACGAATTCCAGGCGATCGAGCCCAAATGGCAGGCATGGTGGGACCGTCAGGGCACCTTCGCGTGCGACACCGGTGACGCGCGCCGGAAGTTCTACTGCCTCACGATGTTTCCCTATCCGTCCGGTTCCATGCACGTCGGACACGGGCGCAACTACATCATGGGCGACGTGCTCGCCCGCTACAAGC
>JAQULY010000006.1:0-19879 GCA_028718445.1 Kiritimatiellia bacterium | reverse complement strand
ACCCACTTTCAGCATTGACACTCCTCCGCCATATCCGTCTGGCGAGTTTCACATGGGCAACATTTTGAACTGGACCTACTTCGACATCGTAGCCCGCTACAAGCGCATGCGCGGTTTCAACGTGCTCGCGCCGATGGGCTGGGATGCCTTCGGCCTGCCGGCCGAGAACGCCGCCAAGACGCGCGGCGTGCATCCCAAGACGCATACCTACGGCAATATCGCCCACATGAAGCGGCAGATCCGCTCGTGGGGCGTCGGTTACGACTGGTCACGCGAGATCGCCACCTGCCACCCGGAGTACTACCGCTGGACGCAGTGGGTCTTTCTGAAGTTCTATGAAATGGGACTGGCCTATCAGAAAGCCGCGCCGGTCAACTGGTGCGAGCTCTGCACCACACTCGCCAACGAGGAGGTCACGGCCGACGGACGCTGCGATCGTTGCGGACGCCCGGTCACGAAGCGCAATCTGAAGCAGTGGTTTTTCAAGATCACCGCCTACGCCCAGCGCCTGCTGGACGATCTCGATCAGCTCGATCGCTGGCCCGAGAAGGTGCGCCAGATGCAGGCGCACTGGATCGGCCGCTCGGAGGGCGCGCGCGTGGACTTCACGCTGACCGAGACCGGCGATCCCTGCCCGGTCTTCACGACCCGTCCGGACACCATTTACGGCGTCACCTTCATGGCGGTGGCGCCCGAACACCCGCTGCTGCAGCGCCTGCTGCCCGGTTCGACGCGCGAACGGGAGGTGCGCGATTTCATCGCCCGCCAGGCGCTCATCCCGGCCGCCGAACGCACCGCCGACACGGCCGCCAAGGAGGGCGTCTTCAGCGGTTTCCACGTCACCAATCCCTTCACCGGCGACGCGGTGCCGCTGTGGGTCACGAACTACGTGCTGATGGACTACGGCACCGGCATGGTGATGGCGGTGCCCGCGCACGACCAGCGCGACTTCGAGTTCGCGCGCCGGTACGAGTTACCCGTCAAGGTGGTGATACAGGATGCCGCCGGCACGCTGCGCGGCGAAAGCATGCAGGCGGCCTTTGTCGAGGACGGCGTCATGACCGCGTCCGGCGGTTTCGACGGGCAGTCCAACCGCGACGCGCTCAAGGGCATCGTGCAGCTCGGCAAGGCGCGCGGGTTCGCCGAGGCCACGGTCAATTTCCGCATCCGCGACTGGCTGGTCAGCCGTCAGCGTTACTGGGGCGCGCCCATACCGATCGTCCACTGCGAGCGATGCGGGGCCGTGCCGGTGCCGGAGGACCAGTTGCCGGTGGCCCTGCCCGACGATGTGGACTTTCAGTGCGAACAGGGCAATCCTCTGGCGCGCCATGCCGGCTTCATCCAGACGGTTTGTCCGAAATGCGGCGCCGCGGCCCGGCGCGAGACCGATACGCTGGCGCAGTGGCTCTGCTCCTGCTGGTATTTTCTGCGCTACATCAATCCGCGCGACACCGCGCAGCCCTTCGACAAGGAAGACATCGCCAATTGGCTGCCCGTGGATCAGTACATCGGCGGCGTCGAGCACGCCGTGCTGCACCTGCTCTATTCGCGCTTCGTCGTCAAGGTGCTGCACGACGCCGGCTGGTGCGCCTTTACCGAGCCCTTCGGCGCGCTCTTCACGCAGGGCATGATCTGCAAGAAAGCCGCCGACGGCAAGCTCTACAAGATGTCCAAGTCCAAGGGTAATGTGGTCAGTCCCGACCAGTTGATCCAGGACTATGGCGCCGACACCCTGCGCCTCTACACGCTCTTCATCGGGCCGCCCGAGATGGACGCCGAGTGGCAGGACGCGGGCATCCAGGGCCCGTACCGTTTCCTCTGCCGGCTCTGGCGGCGCGTGTGGGAATCGCGCGACGCGCTGCAAGGCGCGACGGCCGTGCCCGCCCTGGCCGACATGGGGCGCGGCGAGCGCGAACTCTACCGCAAACTGCACACCACCATCCGCAACGTCACCGACGCCATCGAGACCAACTTCAGCTTCAACACCTCCATCGCCCACGTGATGGAACTGATGAACGCACTGGATGCCTTTAAGGCCGGCAACCCGCTCGATACGCCACGGGCGCGCGCCGTCTATCGCGCCGCGCTGGCCGGCATGGTGCGCATGCTGGCACCCTTCACGCCGCACATTGCCGAAGAACTCTGGTGCGAACTCGGCAATCCCGCCGGGGTCATGAATGCCGGCTGGCCGGAGGCCGACGCGGAGGCGATGCGTGCCGACACCATCGAGGTCGTGCTGCAGATCAACGGCAAAGTGCGAGGCAAGATTGAACTGCCCGCCGGCGCCTCGCAGGCGGATCTCGAACGCGCCGCCCTGGCCGATGCGCAGGTCGTCCGCCACCTGGAGGGCAAGCAGGTCAGGAAGGTCGTGGTGGTGCCCGGACGGCTGGTCAATATCGCGGCGGGGTAGGGGCAGGTAATGGCTTCACGCCATTGGTTGGTCGAATCCGGTAGGCAAATCGTTGTTGGACTGCTTGAGAAGTCGTAACGTCTTACGATATCACTACCTGCACTCGTACACCGCGATACGCGGCCACCAGAACATGTCGTGACATCTGAACCATTTGCACGGTTTAAGCTTCTATAGAGTATTCAGCAACAGATAGGGATAGTGTAACTAAATAACGGCAAAACAGCTCCTAGATGACAAGAATTATCACATGGTCTCCATAAAGTGAGAAATCTTCGTTTGACGGCATCTGTTTCTTTGCTGAGTCACATAATAAATAGCCGAGCAGGAATTCGACAGCGATGGCTGAAAAGGAGAAGGGGGTCTGATATGCATGCGAACGGCGATCTCGTTGCAGGGCGCGACGGGTTCACGCTGGTGGAGGTGTGCGTCGCGTCTCTGCTCACGGCCCTGATGGTAGCCAGCGTTCTGGGCGTCTTCTCGATGAGTCGGCGCGGTGTCGTGCTTGTCGAGAAGCGTCTCGCCGCGTTGCACACGGCGCGGGCGACGCTCGAGGATCTAGGGCGATACAGCTTCGATGCCACTGAATTGTCCGTAGGCGAGACGCCTCTTCCGGACAACCTGGGGCGGTACGTCGTGTCGCTGAGCGACGACGGTCGCGTCAAGGATGTGAAGGTTTTCGTGGACTACTTTGAGCCGAGTGGCGACAGGCACGAGGTTTCGCTGACGACCACGTTCAGCAGGAGCATCCACAAATGAAGACGTGTGACGGCAGTGGGATGGGCAGCAGCGGCGGTTTCACGCTGGTCGAATTGCTGCTCGCGTCCGGCTTGGCTACGCTGGTCTTGGGCGGGGTGATCGCCATCTACATCACGGTACTGGTGTTCTGGCACGGCATTGACTGCCGTCTGCAAGCCGACCGCGCGGCTAACATGGCCGTGACCCACATGGTCTATGGAGTTGACGCCCACCTGGGTCTGCGAGCGGCGTCAGCAGCATCCGTGCGCCAGGATGCAGACGGATGGACTCTGGACTACGTCACGCCGAGAGACCCGGACGGAACGAATGCCATCGTGTACAGCGCCGGCGAGCAAACGCTTACATTCGAGCCGGGAGGTGTAATCGTGGCCCGTGGGGTTACGGAGGCCAGTGCGTTCGCGGAGGGTGGCGCCGTTGGCGTAACCGTGCAGGTGGAGCGCGTGGCGGGAAGGTTCCGCGCGCAACGCGAGGTGGGTGTCCGCGTGCAACACCGCAATTGACGACGACGTTTTGGCTGGGGGTGAATAATGAACTTACGAAGCCATGAATCTGCGTCAGGCGGGAGAGAAGGGCATGCGCTGGTGTTCGCCCTCTTGTTCATGCTGTTGGCGAGCATGGTGGCCGCGATCTGCGCGTCGGCGTCTCTGACGCGGATCCGACAGGCGCGCCGGCAGGAACACATGGAGCAGGCCTTTTACCTCGCGGAGGCCGGCGCCGAACGCGCCGCCTCCGAGGTCGCCAACGGGCAACATCAGACGACCACGATCATTGAGGGCGAACTCGGCGCGGGCGCATACAAGACCCTGATAGACGTCAGACATGTCGGCGGCGACACGTTGATAGACCTGGTTTCGACTGGCACCGTCAGCGGCGTCAGCCGTGGCGTGGCCATGCGGGGAGTACGACAGTCAACTTGGGCGCGCTGGGCCTGCTGGTACAAGGAGGAAAACGGCACACTTTGGATCATTGGCTCGGAGGTATTCAATGGGCCGGTGTATTCCGAGCCCAAGCTCCATTTTCATAGCAAGGGCACAGACAAGGGCCAAGCCCATTTCCTGGATGATGCCGCGACGGCCAAGGATTCGATCGAGAAGGAAAACGATGACGTCAATCCGAAGTTCGACAAGGGGTTGCGCCTGAACGTCGCGGCGGAACCGATAACGGCCATCGATTTCGGCGAACTTAAAGGCAAATCCGACATGGTCTTGCGCGGCCCCACCACCATTAAGGTGTCCGGCGACAGGATGACCGTGACCAACACGCGCGAAGGTTATAGCAATAAGGAAATGGACATCCCGGCCGACGGCGTGATTTATGTTCAGGCCGCCACGGACGGGAGGCCATACACAAGAGCCGGCACTGTCACGCTATCGGCACCCGATGGGGTTGACGGGCGTTTGACGGTTGTCGCCGACAACGATATCAAGATTACGGGGCACGTCCGTTGCGAGGACAACCCCGAGACCAACCCCAACTCCAACGATGCCGTCGGGCTGATCGCCAAAGGTAATGTTGAGGTACAGACGTCCGCGCCCGACAACCTTGAGATATTCGCACACATCATATGTCAGGAAGGCGGCTTTGGCGTTGCCGAGCACAACACCGGCGACTATCGCGGAACCCTGAAAGTGTACGGCGGACTAGTCATGTACTGGCGCCACCCCGTGGGAACGTTCAATGCAAACCACCAGACCGGCTACACGAAAAACTACGTGTTCGATCCGCGGTTCACCAAGAATCCGCCTCCGTGCTATCCCAAACTGAGCGACGAACTGGAGTGGACGCAATGGGAAGGATAACACTGCTGGTCGTCGTCCTTGTGGTCCTTTCGGCCGGTTGCTCACGAGATGCGACACGCGGGCAGACGCGCGAGCCAGGCCATCCTGAGCTGGATGAGTCGCCGCCGGAGACAGTCCCCGAGGATGGGGACGACTCCCATGGTTCGCAACCGCATTCTTCCGAGATTCCGGCGGTTACGCCCGATAACGACCCGATGATGGCACGGCGATTGCGCCGGGAACAATCCGAGAGTCTGCGTACATACGCCGCGGAAGCCGCCCCTGACGACCCCTTCGCGCTGACCGAAAAGGAGATTCAGGAACTTGAGGATAACGATGCTGTCCTCTATTGAACTCTCTGTGAACACTGTCCGACGATTCCGGCGACTCCGTTGACATCGGCGCGGGAATGCATTACAAAGACAGTGTTTCAAACATTAATGCGGATCAATGTCATGCCCGAAATCCCTGCCAAATTCTTCTGGCTGGTGCTGGGTCTAGTCCTTCTCACCATGGAGGTGGTGACGCCCGGCTTCGTTATTTTCTTTTTCGGGCTGGGCGCCATTCTGGTGGGCCTGCTCTGCTGGATTTTTAAGATTCCGGACTCTTGGCAACTGATCCTTTTCGCGCTGCTTTCCGTGGTTTCGCTGCTGACGGTACGCAGGCAGTTGCGCCGCATCTTCCGGGGGCGCCGCCACAATGGCGCTGAGACGGTGGATGACGCCGTCGTGGGCGAGCAGACTGTCGTCACCGCGCGGATCGTGCCCCCCCCTCGATGGCAAGGTGGAACTGCACGGCTCGGACTGGCGCGCCACCGCGGAGGAAGCGATCGAGGCCGGCACGCCGGTCAAGGTTGTCGGCCGCAACGGTCTGACACTGGCCGTACGGCGTCTGTGATGTTTGTCAAAAAAGGAATAGAGGGAGTCAACTCATGTACCAGTTCGTTGCGGTCGTCTTTGTTTTCTTCGTGGTCGTCACGATCCTCAAGTGTCTGCGCATCGTGCCGCAGAAGAGCGCCTACATCGTCGAGCGCCTGGGGCGCTACAACTGCACGCTGGAGGCGGGCTTCCACCTGCTGATGCCCATCATTGACCGCGTAGCCTACAAGCACACGCTCAAGGAGCAGGCCATTGACGTGCCGCCGCAGCAGTGCATCACGCGCGACAATATCACCGTCGAGGTGGATGGCATTCTGTACTTGATGGTGATGGATCCCGCCAAGGCTTCCTACGGCATCGCCAACTACCTCTTCGCCACCACGCAGCTTGCGCAAACCACCATGCGCAGCGAGATGGGCAAGCTGGAACTCGACAAGAGTTTCGAGGAGCGTATGATGATCAACGGCGCGATTGTCGAGGCCGTGGACAAGGCTTCCGACCCCTGGGGCGTGAAGGTCACGCGCTACGAGATCAAGAATATCACGCCGCCCCAGACCATCCGCGACGCCATGGAAAAGCAGATGCGCGCCGAGCGCGAAAAGCGCGCCCTGATCGCCGAATCCGAGGGCGATCGGCAGGCCAAGATCAATCGTGCCGAGGGCGACAAGCAGGAGGCCATCGCCAAGTCCGAAGGCGAGAAACGCCGGCGCATCAACGAAGCCGAGGGCCGCGCCCAGGAAATCCTGCTGGTAGCCGAGGCCACCGCCAACGGCATCCGCGAGATCGCCAAGGCCACCAACGAGCCTGGCGGTCTCAACGCCGTCAACCTGCGCCTGGCCGAGTCCTATATCGGCGAGTTCGGCAAGCTGGCCAAGACCGCCAACACGATGATCATTCCCTCCGATCTGGCCAACGTCGCCGGCTTCATCAAGACCGCCAGCAGCGTCGTCGGCAACTTCGGCCACGCCGCCGCGGCCGTACCTGCCGTAGATGCCTCGAAGCCGCCGCGGCTGTAGTTGTTCGCCGTGCTGGCGAAGTCGGCATCCGTCGAATCGGCCCACACGAAGGCGCCGTGGTGATCGGCCTTCGCGCGCCTACCGGCCGCGACGCTGTGGTCGCCTGCCGCGGCAATTGAGGCGTGCGCCGGGAACCGTGGCGGCCAGGCCTGACGTGGTGATGGAATAGCCGCCGCCTACAAAGTCACGGAAGCCGGTGCAACAATTTGCGCCTATCAGCAAGGCATTGTTGTACAATTCCCCAGTCGCATGCGACTTTCGGCAGGATTGGAATTCTTACGGCAAACGTGTCGCGAAAGAAGACACAGTCAAGGAGACAGCATGACGATCTATCCCGGACGATGGCATGGGAGGAGATACTATTTCGGCCTGCACTACGATTTTCACGCGGTAAAGGAAGACACGGAGTTGGGCACACGGTGCGGCGAGAAGGATCGCGTGCCGATGCTGAAGCTGATGGCGCCGGACTTCGTCCAAACCGACTGCAAGGGACACGCCGGCTACACGAGTTGGTTCAGCAAGGCGCCGCATGCCTCCGTCTCGCCCGGCGTCGTCAAGGACGCCATGAAACAATGGCGCGCCGCCACGAGAAAGCTTGGTCTGCCGCTGCACTGTCACTATTCCGGAGTCTGGGACAAAGCGGCGGGTGCGAAGCATCCTGCATGGTGCATCGTCACCAAGGATGGCACACCCGCGGGCGCTCCGTTCGGAACGACGGCCGGCAAGGTGACCGGCGAGCGCATGTGCCCGCGCGGGCCGTACGTCGACAAGCTGATGATCCCGCAGATGCTTGAGCTGATTGACCGTTACGGCGTGGACGGATTCTGGGTGGACGGCGATATTTGGGCCACAGAGCCTTGTTACTGCAAGCGCTGCCGGAAGGCGTTTGCCCAAGCCACCGGAATCCGGACGCCGCCCCGGGAGCAGACCGATCCCCACTGGGCCGCCTGGTGGAATTTCACCCGCGAAAGCTTCGAGGCTTACGCGACCCGCTACTGCAACGCCGTGCATGCTCACAAGCCCGGCGTCCTCGTCTGCTCCAACTGGCTCCAGACGTTCAACAATCCCGGCGCGCCAAACGTGCCGACCGACTGGATCAGCGGAGACAACTCCGCGGTGTGGGGCCTGGACGGCTGCCGGTGCGAGGCGCGGTTCATCTCCACGCGCGGCAAGCCGTGGGACATCATGCTCTGGTCTTTTTACCGTTCTCATGGCACGGCCCAGCCGGATTCGCCTTGGGCCGCCAAACCCGTTCAGATGCTCCAGCAGGAGGCCGCCATGATACTGGCCTTCGGCGGCAACGTGCAGCTCTACGAAAACCCGAGTAGCCTGCGCAACGGCCAACTCATTCCCTGGCGCCAACAGCGCATGGGTGAAGTGGGCCGTTTCGTCAAGGCCCGCCGCGCGCTCTGCCAGGATACGGAGACCATCCCGCAAGTGGCCGTGCTGCGTTCCGAATACCACTTCCGCGCCAAGGGCGGCCGCGATCTCATGTGGAGTCTTGAATCCACACCGGTGCAGGGCGCCGTCTGGAGCCTGCTCGAAAGCCACTTCGGCGTGGACATTCTGGACGAGTGGGCGCTGTTGCCCAGGCTGCGGGACTTCCCGCTCGTGATCGCACCTGAACAGGACCACATGTCAACCGACATGGTCAAGGCGCTGAAAGCGTACGTCAGTTCGGGCGGCAAGCTCCTGGTGTCCGGGCCCAGGGCGTACGACCGTTTCGGCGCCGCTTTCCTCGGCGTGAAGTCGGTGAAGGTGAAGCAGAAGGTGTCCTATCATGTTCCGGCGGCGGATGGGGCTACGCCGGTTTTCAGCGACCCGTGGCGTCTGCTGAAGCTGCAAGGCGCCAGGTCGCTGGGCCGGCTCGGCCAAACCCCTCTACTCGATGAGCGGCTCCTTCCTCACCCTGCGGCCACGATCCACAAGGTCGGGAAAGGGCAGGTGGCGTACGTCCCCTGCAACATCTTCAGGGACTTCACCCGCAATCGCTATCCGCTTACCCGCGCCTTGATTGGCGAGGTCACCCGCGCACTGGCAGGCAGACTGCCGATCGAGGTGCAGGCGCCGACGGCCATTGACGTGATCCTGCGAAAAAAACGCGCGGCGCGAATCATCCATCTCATCAATCGCAGCTCCGGCATCCCCAATCAGCCGAACAACGGCGCCATTGACGAGATTCCATCCGTGGGTCCGGTGACGATCCGAATGAAGCTCAGAGCCAGACCGAGGACGGTTCGCCTGAAGTTGGAGAAGGGGCGTATCCAGTCACGATTCGTGCTTGGCATGCTGACGGTTACCGTGCCGTTGGTGCACATCCATGCGGCCGTCATGGTGGAGTAGCACCCATTCTCAAGGATCTTCGCGGCTCAGCATCTTGTCGCCCGGTACCCGCGCGGGCTGACGCCGTAATGCTTCTTGAACAGCTTGGAGAAGTAGAAGAGATCGCCATAGCCTACGCGCGCGGCGACTTCCTTGACTGACAAGTTGCGATCCTGCAGCAGGTAGGCGGCCTGATGCAGGCGGTGGCGGATCAGATAGTCAATCGGCGACGCGCCGAACCACTGCCGGAACCGCACGCAGAAGTGCGAGGCGGAGAGGCCGGCGTGGCGCGCCAGTTCGGCCAGGCGGATGGGCTCGGCGCAGGCCGTCTCCAGACGCCGCCGCGCTTCCAGGAACACGCGCGGCGGCCGCGCCTTGACGGGTTGGCGCCGTGCACGGGCGGTCTGCCGCAACCAGTTCTCGATCAGGTTGCCAACGATGGTGGCGTCCGGCTCCGGTTCCTCCGTCATCTCCGCATACACCGCCAGCAGCGCGCGTTCCATCGCGGCCGGGTCCGCCACCGTAAAAGGCGCACCCACCGCCAGACGCGTCTGACGCAGCCACCGCGACAGCTCGCTGCCCTTGGCATGTATCCACGTGTGATTGTAGGGGCGCTCCCGGTTGCCGTAGTACTGGGGTTGACCCGTGGGCCAGATCATGAGCTGGTACGGCGGATATAGGCGGGGAGTCGCGCCCGCGCCGATGCGGACGGCGTCGTAGAAAAACATCAGCAGGCAGTCGCCCGTGCCCCGCGGACGGTCGTTGATGCCCGGTGGCATGCGTTCCTGCACGCCGATGCCGCGGACCGTGAGCGCGGCCGAGGCGACCGGCGACGGATTGAAGAAACGTTTGCAGGTCTCCATAATCTAAAGATAGTACAAGTTGTCCGCGCAAACGTCCATTTTGATAGGGTATAAGAAGTTGATGATGCACCCCGATGCCGGCGAGATCACCGAGCGCAAACCATATCACGGCTATCTAATATTCCAGGGCGGCATCTCCGTGATCAAGGGGGAAGGCTCCGGTTTCGCATGCCGCTGCCTGTTGTGACCGGCTATTGCCATCTCGGTTTGTTGACACTACAATTCGGCCATGGTGGGGAAACGGAATCTTTCTTGCGGTGGGAATTCTGCTGAGAAGGAGTTGGCCGCCGCAATTGGCGAAAGCGTCCCGGGGATTTTGTTCGTGCTCGACAAGCAAGGCTGCTTTCTCGTCGCAAACAGGATCCTGCAGTCCCTGGTCGGTTTCGGCTCCGAGGCGTTTCGCGGGACCAGCATGATCGAGGTCATCGCGGAGGAGGATCGCGGGCTCTGGAGCCGTGGCATCCGCGGGATCCGGCCGAACAGCCGTGCGACCATGACCGTCCGCCTGCTGGCCAAGGATGGTAGAAAGGTTCCTTTCCTGCTCACCGTTCTTTCCACCGCGCTCGATGGCGAAGCGTGCCTTGTCGGCACCGGCATCGACCAGACCGAGCTTCTGGAAGCCCGAGAGGCCCGACACGTCATTGAGTCAAGATTTCGCGAGATATACGAGAACGCCCTGGAGGGAATGTTCCAGACGACGCTGGAGGGCAAGTTCGTCAGCGCGAACCCGGCGCTGGCGCGTTTCCTCGGATTCGGTTCGGTCGACGAGATGATCCGCCACACCGACAACATCGGCGGCCAGCTCTATGCCAATCCCGAGGACCGCCAGCGCATCGTCTCGCAGATCCTGGCCGAAGGCTTAGTGCGGAACCGGGAGATCAAGCTTCGCCGCCAGGACGGAACCACCATGTGGGGACTGTTGAACCAGTGGATAGGCGGGCCGGCGTTGCTCGAGGGGTTCATCGTCGACATCAGCGAACGCAAGCTCGCAGAAGCCGAACTCCAGCAAAACGAGGAGAAATATCGCTCCTTGTACAACCAGTTCCGCGGCATCATTGACGCCATGCCCGACGCCATGTGCCTGATATCGCGTGATCTCAGGATCGTCTGGGCCAATGACGTGGCGGCTGCCAACATGAGAATGGGCATGCGCGAGTTCCTCGGCAAGCACTGCTACGAATCGCGGCACGGTTTCTCCGCACCATGCCCGAATTGCATCGTGCTGGAGAGTTATGGCTCCGGCAAGCCGGTCGGCGGCGAAGGCACGACGCTTGATGGCCGGGCGTGGGAGCTGCATGCCCTTCCCGTTCTTGGCGATGACGGTAAGGTGACGGGCGTTATCGAGGCAGCGCGCGACATCACGGAGCGCAAGAAGGCCGAGGCCGAGCAGCAGAAGCTGCAGGCGCAATTCGCCCAAGCGCAGAAGATGGAGTCGGTGGGCAGACTGGCAGGCGGAGTCGCGCACGATTTCAGCAACATGCTTACGGTGATACTGGGGCAGACCGAGCTGGCGCTCAGTCGGCTGGATCCCCAACAGCCCCTGTTCGCCGATCTGCAGAGCATCCGCAGGGTTGCCGAGCGTTCCACCGGCCTCACGCGTCAGCTCCTCGCCTTCGCCCGCAAGCAGACGGTCGCGCCGAAGGTCCTCGAATTGAACGAGGTCGTCGAGGGCATGTTCAAAATGCTTCAGCAGCTCATCGGCGAGGGCATCGACCTCAACTGGCTGCCGGCAGAGGGGCTCTGGCCAGTGAAAATCGATCCCTCCCAGGTCGATCAGATCCTGGCGAATCTCTGCATCAACGCCAGGGACGCCATCGGCGACAACGGCAAGGTAACCATCGAAACGCGCAACGTCACTCTCGATGAATCGCACTGCTCCATAAATGCCGGAATCATTCCCGGCGACTATGTCGAGCTGGTTGTGAGCGACGACGGTTGCGGCATGGACGCGGAAACGATGTCCCACATTTTCGAGCCGTTTTTCACCACCAAGGAAGAGGGCAAGGGCACGGGGCTCGGGCTTGCCACGATCTTCGGGATCGTCAGCCAGAACCATGGCGCCATCCACGTATACAGCGAGCCGGGCCGTGGCACGACGTTCAGGATCTACCTGCCCAGGTACGCGGCGAACGCCGCCGTGGTTCAGAAGGCTGAAACGGCGGGAAATGGAAAAGTCGTTCACGGCACGATCCTGGTCGTGGAGGATGAGCCCGCCATCCTGAGCGTGGTCAAGATTATGCTGGAACGCCAGAATTTCACGGTGCTGACCGCATCAAGCCCGGAAGAGGCGATTCGCCTCGGGGCCGAGCACGGCAGGGAGATCGACTTGCTGCTCACGGACGTCGTTCTGCCTGGTATGAATGGCCGTGATTTGTTCAACCAGTTGCGGGTGCTCCACCAGAACCTCAAGCCGCTGTTCATGTCCGGGTACTCGGCGAAAGCCATCGCCCATCACGGCATGCTTGATGAAGGGGTTCACTTCATCGCCAAGCCTTTCTCATCGGCCGATCTCATCGCCAAGGTCAAGGAGACCATTTCGGACGGGACATGAAGTGATGCGTTCCTGCGCGCCGATGCCGCGAACCGTGAGCGCGGCCGAGGCCACCGGCGACGGATTGGAGAAACGTTTGCAGGTCTCCATGATCTAAAGATAGTACAAGTTATCCGCGCAATCGTCCATTGCCACAACTGACGGGTTTCCGCCATGCTTGGCGGCAAAGGCATGCGGCGGGTGCCACGGCGGCGCGCGCGGCGGCAACGAAATAACACAACAGGTCAGGGGCGACAGCGGAGGCAGGGACAGTCATGGCGGTGCAAGCATTGGCAAGGGTGCGGGATCGTAAGTGCGGCCGGTTCTCGTCGTGGGATGTCACCGGCCGGAATGCGGACGCCTGGAGAATCGAGCCCGGCGAGACGCGGGTGCTCGCGGATATCGAGGGGCCAGGCCAGATCACGCACATCTGGATGACGCAGGGAAGCCACTACCGCGAATGTCTGTTGCGGTTCACGTGGGATGATGCGCCCCATGCCAGCGTGCTGGTTCCGCTGGGCGATTTCTTCTGCCTGGGACACGGCATGGTCAACTCGTTCGCCTCCCAACTCTTCACGGCCTCCACCGAGGTCAACTACAAGATCAACGGCGGCTGCGCGCTGAACTGCTACGCGCCCATGCCGTTCCGCCGGCGCGCGCGTGTGGAGTTGGTGAATCAAAGCAAGGAGCCGCACGGCCAGTACTTCTACATTGACTACGAGCGTTTCGCCGCGGGCGAACTGGACGGCGACACCGGCTACTTCCATGCGGAATTCCGGCGGACGAACCCGTTCGGGGGCTGGGCGCCTGAGATCACCGTCAACACTCCGGAGGCTAACATCGTCAATACCGGCAGGACGGCGTGGGAGCACAACTATGTCATCCTGGAAACGAAAGGACGCGGGCACTACATCGGCTGCAACCTGTCCGTAACCAACTTCCAGGGAACGTGGTGGGGAGAAGGCGACGACATGATCTGGGTGGACGGCTACAAATGGCCGCCGGACCTGCACGGCACGGGCAGCGAGGACTGCCTGAACCAGGCGTGGGGCATGCAACCTAACGCCTACCCGCGCAACGGCTCCTCCATCTTCGAGACCTTCACGACCGCCAATCGCGGTTATCCGGTGCACGGCCGGTTGGACGGCGGCTACCAAACCAGTTATGTCTTCCATCTGGAGAACCCGGTGCGGTTCCGGAAGGAGATCAAGGTCACGATCGAACATGGGCACGGCAACCACCTGGCTAACGAGATGGCCTCCGTGGCCTACTGGTACGCGGACAGGCCGGCGCGCGCGGTCGCGGTTCCGCCCGTCGAGAAGCGCATGCCCGTGTTGCGGGACAATCTTGGCCGGTGGTTGTTCGACAAGAAGAACCAGTGTCCGGGCAAGCCGGTGAAGCTGAACCCGGAGATGCGGAAGATGAAGGCCCAGTGGGCCAGGAAACAGCGCGCGAAGAAGTAGCGCGGTGTGTGAGTGTGCGAGTGTTTGGGGAGCTACATGCGGAGCAAGACCATGGCATACAATGGACTGGGAATGAACCTTGGCAATCTGTCACGGCTGTCGCGCGCGGCGTCGCGCTCGCTGAGTCCCGAGAACTTCGACGGCGCCAAGGGCAAGGCCGGCATGGCCACCGAGGGTACTGGCAAGCACAGCGCCCGTGAGTTAGGGCAGGGGTGGAAGGTCTCGCCTTCCATCGTGATCAAGCCCGGCGAAACGCGGACGATCGCCGATATTGACGGCCCGGGGGCCATCCAGCAGATCTGGATGACGATCACCGGCAACTGGCGTCTCTCCATTCTGCGCATCTATTGGGACGGACAGGAGCAGCCGTCGGTGGAGGCGCCGGTGGGCGATTTCTTCTGCTGCGGCTGGGGGACGGACGACGGTTCCCTCCATCGCGGGGCGAACTTCCGCGCCATTTCCTCGCTACCGGTGTGTGTCAATCCGGGCAGCGCCTTCAACTGCTACTGGGAGATGCCGTTCCGCCGGCATTGCCGTATCACGGTCGAGAACCTGCAGCAACCCGATCCCGCCAATCCGACCAAGTGGGACGTCGGCCTCTACTACCAGGTCAACTACACGCTGACGGACGTGCCCGAGGATGCGGCCTATTTCCACGCCCAGTGGCGGCGCTCCAACCCGCTGCCGTACCAGACCGTCCACACGCTGCTCGACGGCGTCAAGGGTTGGGGACATTACGTAGGCACCTACGTGGCGTGGGGCGTGCACAACAACGGCTGGTGGGGCGAGGGCGAGATCAAGTTCTACCTGGACGGCGACAAGGCCTTTCCCACCATTTGCGGGACGGGGACGGAGGACTACTTCTGCGGCTCGTACAACTTCGATGTCGGTAAGGAGAACGGCGGCTACCGCGAATTCTGCACGCCTTACGCCGGACTATGCCAGGTGCTTCGTCCCGATGGCCTCTACCAGTCACAGCAGCGGTTCGGGCTGTACCGCTGGCACATCATGGATCCGATCCGTTTCGAAAAGGATATGCGCGTGACGATTCAGGCGTTGGGGTGGTGCAAGCGCGGGTACCTGCCGCTGCAGGACGACATCGCCTCCACTGCCTTCTGGTACCAGACGCTACCCACGGCTCCCTTTCCGAAGCTGGCTGACCGCGTCGGACTGGAAGTCATTTGACGGCGGCATCGCCGCCTACCGCGCGGGTGGGTCGAAGACCGCCAGCGGATAGAACCCGTAGCGATGGTTCCAGCCGTACAGCGGCCAGACGGACCCGCATTCCGACGCCGGACCGATGCGCGTACGGCAGAGGTTGAATCCCCAGACAGCATCGGGCTCAAGACGCCGGTTGTGCAGACTCTTCAAGGGCAGGGCCACCTCGCAGGCCCAGTAGCCCCGGTCCGCGAACACTTTGGCGGCATGGTCGCATGACATGTTCTCGGCGATGCGTCCCTTGTACAGATCCATCATTGCGCCTATCGGGTTGAAGATAAACTGATAGACCTCAGCTTCCATCGCGCCGGGATCGAAGAAGATCTCCACGCATTCGTCCTGGTAGCAGTTGTCGTCGCGGCCCTTGTGTTTGATGATCAGTTTGGTCATGTCGGGTTCATACCCGAGAACGGCCACATAGAGCGTGCCATCGCGATAGCCGAGGTACATGTCGGTCTTGCCCTCCGCGGCCTTGGCGGCCCAACGGCTGGTAGAGTGATAGAACGTGCGGTTCTCGTACCGGAAGGCATCCTGCCAGGCAGCGTCAGTAGGGTCTCCGTCTATGGTTGGCGCCGTCCTCAAAGGCTTGAAATGGAGGAGGGCGCCGCACTTGTCGGCGGCTGCCAGGGCTTTGTCCTTGATGCCCTCGGATAGGTAGTGGCGGGCCAACCGTATTCTGGCCTGGTGGCTCTCCGGGTCCACGGCCAACGCTTCGAGCAGCAAGCGTTCGCCCTTGGCGAAATCGCCGCTCTCGATGCACTGCGTCGCCTGGTTGCAGAGATACTCGACCTCCCGCCCGATCGCGGAGCGCAGCAGGTGCGTGAGCACTTCGTCCTTCTCCCGCGGCAGTTGCGCCCGGCAGGCGGCCACCAGGTTGGTCCGCTGATCCAGCGACAGCGTGTTCCAGAAAGGATCCACATATTTCTGGCTGTGGCGGTCGGGGGGCGCGCAGAGTGTCGTCAACACCGTCCGGCGGATCTCCGGATCGGTATCCGTCACGCGCGGCAGCAGAAACAGGCGCTGGGCGTCGTTGCCGTATAGGTCGAAGCCGGCTACTGCCGCCAGCCGGATGGCGACCCGCGGGCTGTCCAACGCCTCCTTCAGGACCGGCAGGATGCGTTCGTCGCCCGAGCGCCGGTATTTCGCGAACAGCAGTTCGATCATCTTGACGCGGAAGGCTTCGTCGGCGGCGGTGTCGCGCAGCCCCGCGATCATGTCGGGAACGCTGTCGCCGCGGCACAGGCTGAGCTTCATCAGCAGCGCCTCCCGGTCGCCCTTGCCATTTCGCAGTTTGCCGATGATGACGTCTGGCCGCTCGCTTCGCATCTTGCTTCGCGAGATGACCGTCAATCCCGCCAGAACCGCGAGGACCAGACCCAGTGCCAGAAGGATTCTCTTCATGATGCGCCTATCTCACGTCGTAACGCAGGAAAGTAACGTAGCTCAGCATGAGGAAGACGACCAGCAACCCCGCCAGCACGGCCACGTCCATGGCGATGTCGCCGCGTGTCACCGAGACTGCGGGGGGCACATAGGAGAACTGCGGAATAGGGTTCTCGGGCGTTGGCCACTTGGGCAACTCCTTGCCCGTTCCATGCAGCTCCAATTCCTGCTGATCGCGCAACAGCCATTCGCGGAAGCCGAAGTTCGCGACCAGTTCCTGGTAGTCGCGAATCTGCTCGGCGGCGTGTCGCTTCGCCTCCAGGCCGGTGTCGGTCAACTCGACCGTCGCCATCGCCAGGCAGGCGAAGGGACTGATCCGCGAGAGACGCCGGCTCAACCGGATCTGGGAATCCAGGTGGCGCTCGAAGTCCTCGTCCATCTTGCGCCATGCGCGCATGCGCTCGGCGAACGCATTCTTCCAGCACTCCAGTTCGAACATCCAGCGCCGCTGACCACGCTTCCAGCCTTCGTTATCGTTCCAGTCCACCTCGTCCCACCATTGCTCCTTAGTGAATCCGTTCTCCCGGTTGTAGACGGCGATCTTGTCGTCTATCTCCCGCGTCCAGATTTCCCTGGTCTTGAGCGTGCGGGCCGACTCGACCTGCATGGCATCGGGCACCGGTCGCAGGGACTGCGCAAGGTATGGGCTGAGGTTGGGGAGCGCCATCACCGCGACCAGCCACAGCGTGACCAGCATCACGATGCTGGTGGATGGACGCGGCGTCAGGCACGACACCCACAGCGACAGCGAAAAGACTACGCCGATATAGAGCATGCCCAGTCCGGTGATGCCCATCAGCGTCAACCATTGCGACTGTGACAGGCGCAGATTCGTTTGCGCCAGCACCACGATGGCCGCCGCCGCCAGCGTCACCATCAACGGCACGAGCAACGTGATCAAACCGCCGATCCACTTGCCGATCAGCACCTGGTCACGCGGCAAGCCGTATGACAGCACCAGTCGCAACGTGCCGCGCTGCTTCTCGCCGCAGATCGCGTCGTAACCGAACACGATCGCCAGCAGCGACATGATGACGCCCAGGAACGTCACCAGATCCATGGCGGGGAAGAGCGGCACCAGGGGATTCGCGATCAGATCGCCCTGAAACTCCACGGGGTCGTGGCCGCGCACGTTGACCGACAGCCCGTTGGCGGTATCCACGCCCCGTACGAACACCTTCATCGGGTTGGGGGGCTGGTGCACCGTGATGCCGCGGAAGACAATGCGCCATGGTCCGGTGATTTCCTCCTTGATCGTGGCACGGGCTTCGGCCGTGTTCTGGGCATAGTCGTCCATCGTCAGGGCATAGTCCTGGAGACGCACGAACAGGCTGCACAGCACCACGACGAAACAGAGCACCGTCGCGACCGCGAAGCGCAGGCTCATCAGGTGTTGGAGTATTTCCTTGCGTATGATCTCGCCCAGCACGGCTTCACCTCGCGTCGTAGCGCAGAAAGCGCACGAATCCCAGCATGAAAAAGACCACGCACTCCACAACCAGCAGCGATACGTCGCCCATGACCGCGCCGATGTCCGTCAGCGCGTCGCCGCGCGCCACCTTGAGCGCCGGCAACTGGTCCGGGCGGATGCGCGGCCAGTCCCTGCCTCCCGGTTCCGTGCCCGCCTTGAAATACTTCTGGACGAAGTCGCCGAACTCTTCGCCCATGCGGCGCATGGCGGTTACCAGACGTTCGTAGGCGCGCGGCCCCGTGCCGCTCAACTCCGTCGCCGCGTAGACCCAACTGGCGGAGGGCGAGAGGCGTCCCAGGGTTTGCGCCAGATTCATCTGCCGCTGGCACGCGCGCTCGTAGAAGGCATCCCATTGCCGGTGGCGCTGCCGCCGCTCGCGCTCCAGCTTTTCCCTGGCCTTCTCCATCGCGTCGCCGTACTGCAACTGGCCGGTCGTCAGCTTGAGACGGTCCATGCGGATCTCGATCTCCTCGTCAATGGCACGTTTCTCGGCCTGGATCTTCTGTGGCGCGGGAGTCGGTTCCACGATCTTGGCCGTCACCGGCGCCATGTTCGGCACGGCCAGCGTGAAGACCACCCAGACTAGCAGGCAGACCAGCAGCGAGGTCGCCGCGCTGTGCGTAACCGTCGAGATGAACAGGCTGACGTTGAAAAAAACGGCGATGTAGAGGCACGCCAGCAGCACCAGCGCGACGATCCTGATGGCCGACTCGGCGGAGGGCGTCCAAGCGCCGCGCACCCACGCATAGCCGATGCCTCCGGCGGTTGCCACCAGGAACGGCAACGACAGACAGATATACCCGCCGATCCACTTGCCCAGCAGCACGGTGTGCCGCGGAACGGAGTTCGACAGCATCAGCCGCAGCGTTCCGGTCTCCTTTTCCCCGCAGACGGCATCGAACATGAACAGGATGGCCAGCAGGGAGAGCACCACGTTCACCATGTAGATGAAGTCCGGCGCCGAGAGCAAACCCAGCAACGGGTTACGTGCCAGCCCGCGCCCCAGAGGTTCGCTGCGGTCCTCGGTCACTCGCGCCCCCACCGGCATCACGGACTGCAGGCCCTGCCCCAGCCAGGACAGTTCCGCCGGCGGCGCCGCGTCGCTCTTGCCCTCCATCCAGAAGAGACGCTCGAGCCGGCCGTGCGCGCCCCAGTCGCGCGGTTCCTTCAGAATGTCGTCCAGTTTGTGGCGGTAGGCGCGGTCGCGCGATCCGTGCCGGCGCGTCTCCAGATTGTGCTCGCCCACCGACACGTATATTCCGGCAAACACCATGATCAGGAAGAGCATGAACGTGACCGTAAAACGCAACGACAGCACGTGCGCCAGAATCTCCTTCCGGATCAGCAGTCTCAACATGGTAGTTCCCGTTCGTTTGGCGGCGGTCGCTCACGCGGCCGTACGCCAGATGGAGCCTATCGGTCGGCCTCGGCGGAGGTCGCGCCGGCTTCGACCTTCTCCATATACTCCAGATAGACCTTCTCGAGATCGGTATGCGCCAGTGCTTCCCGGGAGAGCACGTCCAGCAGGCGCCCATTGGCCATGATGCCCACCCGGTCGGCGATCGTGCGGGCGCGGAAGATGTCGTGGCTGGACATCAGGATGGCCTTGCCCTCTTCCCGTAGTCCGCGCACGATCTCGAGGAACTCGAAGCCGCCTTTCGGGTCCAGTCCGCTCGTGGGTTCGTCGAGCACGATCAAGCCGGAGTTCTTCAGGATGGCGATGGCGAT
>JAQULY010000005.1 GCA_028718445.1 Kiritimatiellia bacterium | reverse complement strand
GCGCACCGTGCCCAGCGCCCCAGTCTCTCTTGAAATCCGCGATCCATAAGGCTCCCGCGAACGCACGTCCTCCCTGCCTTTCTCAGATCCTTGATTTTCTTTCTCACCCCTGCCGCGCGAATACTGCTTCGGTGTGGCGTCACGCGGCCAGCCGGGCAAGACCTCGTGACCTACGGAGAACTCGATCATTCCAGTGAACCTGTAGTGGCTCAGGTCGTCCTTCAGGTTGCGGTGCGCCTGCGTGCGCAGTCCATCCCGGTCGCGCCCGGGAAACAGCGCGTCAAACGTCCGGCAGAGGCTGTCCCGGCTGTCCAACTCGGCGCGGAAGGCATTGAGCATGGCGCGGTAGAAATAGGCGTTCTCGACCGTCAGATCCACGCCAAAGAGCACGCCGATGAGCGCCTTGTCCGTGGCGGCCCGGACGAACGTGCCGCGCTTCGGGGCGCGGACCAGCAGTCCTTCGGCCGTCAGTGGCGCGAGGGCGCGGCCGATGGTCTCGTTGTTCACACGCCAGCGCCGAGCCAGCTCGCGGGTCGGAGGCAACCGTGTTTCCGGCGCCAGCGTTCCGGTTGTGATCTGGCGGCGCAGAAACCGTCCCAGTTGCACGTCGGCCGGCTCGGCCGGTTTGATGTCAAAATCCAGATTAATTATTCTTCTCCGTTACGCATCGAAAAATAATACGTAACATATGACTGGTCAAGAACATTTTCCGCGCTCCTGACCGTGATGATCCTCTTCCCCCTCCCGCATCGCCCACTTCACCTTCAGCATGACAAAGATGTTGTCCGACGAGCGCGAGGCCCCGGAGCCCCTAGACTGCGAGAGTTGCGCACTGGTGCCACCAAACCATGCACGTTGATTGCGCGGAGACGGCTCGCGAGGACGCTCGCACTCCACCAGTGTTATCCATGCGCGAGTGAACGAACGTCATGAAGGGCGAGGCTCTGCCGAGCCGCAAGCACAAGGGCAAGCGCATGGGTGGGCGGCAGAGAAAGCTGCAACTCTCGCAGTTTAGGGGGAGCGCCTGCATCTTGACGACTCCCCCTCGCTGCGGCTACCGTCTCCCCATGAAAGCGCTCCAGTAGATCGTTCCAAGTGGGTCACTGCCCGCGCTGCCCGAAAAACGATTTCATCTCAGTAGTAACGGTACCATCCTTGACAATCTCAATTAAGGAGCATCCTATGATCGAAACAACTTTTGAAATAGCCTCGGAAAGCTGGGAACCCAATTCCGGCTATGGAAATCACCGAATTGTAGTTGAATCGGGTAAACATGACTATGTGTCCGTCTCCGTTCCATGGCGCAGACGTGATCTATCCCCTGAACTTATCGGTATCAAAGCAGTCTCTATGGGTACCGGAGAGGAGATCACTGATGTACATATACTGAAAGCAACACGTGAAGCCGGTGAAATCGTGTTCCGTGCGCCATGCGAGGGACGGTATGCAATCTATTACATGCCTTTTTCTATCGAGGGTCCTTCTTGGGCTTCCCCAGTGGTACGGTATTTCCGCCCCGATCAGATGACACCCTCCGAGCATTGGCTAAGAAATATGCCGAAGACTCCGGCGAAAGCGAAATTGCTCAAAATCGAATCCCGAAATGAATTTGAGAGCTTTTATCCCATGGAAGTGCCGATGACTGCATCGGAGTCCTCTATCTTCTATGCAGAACATGCTAAGAAACCTTTTGTTGCGGTAATAGAGGACAGACGGCGTCCCGTCCGTATGTTTAACGAACTTCCCGCAATATGGAAGGATCGGGACAGACTGAATGAGCTTTCTGACACTGCTTATTCCAATGAATATTATGTGTTTCAGACTGTGCTCTGCGCCGCCGAAAAACTGACGAAGTTAAGTCTTCGCTTTTTTGACAAAACCGGAGCGGAGCTAACAGACTCCTGTACCTGCTTTACGTTGGAGGGTACTGACTGCTTTGGCAACAAACTCCGGCACGAGCCGGAAGTAAATCCGGGAGAAATATTCCCTTTGTGGTGCGGCATTGATTTGGAACAAGTCAAAGGTGAACGGCTGGAGCTTACTGTTTTAGTCGAGACTGCTGAAGGCAGTGACAGAGTGTCCCTCCGGTTGGATATTGTTCCCGAACAGCTGCCTAACAAGGGCTGCGATGATTTGTGGCGCCTGTCGCGTCTCTTCTGGCTGAATTCCGGCATTGGCATGGATGACGGTGTCGCGGCGGGCTACAGCGATGTGGACATTTCAGGCAGCACTGTTTCCTGTCTCGGCCGTAGCGTAACCTTTGCCAAGGGAGGGCTTCCCCAGAATATCCGCAGCTATTTTACCAGGGACTGTTGCGGCGTCGGGGATCAGTTTACAGACGTTTTGTGTGCTCCGGTAGAGCTTAGGCTGGATGTCAACAGCCGGAATATCACATGGAAGTGCGCGGATGCTTTGATAGAAAGAAAAGGTTCCGGCAGTGTTCTTGTTTCTGGCTCATGCTGCAACAACTATTTAGATGCAGAAATCAGAACGGTAATGGAATATGACGGGCATCTCGATACCATTATCTCTCTGACTCCGAAAAAGGATTTCTCCGGTTCACTTTCTCTTTGCGTTCCCTATTCCCGTGAAGCTTCCGAGTATATGGTAGGTCTGGGAAGATCCGGTGGCTTCCGCCCTGCCAAGTGGTTCTATCGGTGGGATAAAAGCCGTGCCAATAACACCTGCTGGTTAGGCGCTCCCCATGCCGGCGCTCAGATCAAAATCAAGCATACAGAAGATGTCTGGGAAATTTATTCCTATGCAAAGACAGGACTCCCAAAGCTTTGGAATAATGACGGCAATGGCGAAATTGCTCTGGAAGAGAAGGATAGCGGTGTTATCTTCCAGGGCAAAACCGGCACCTATTCCTTTCACAAGGGAGTTGCCGAAACCTTGCGCTTTTCACTGCTGATTACCCCGCTTAAGCCGATTGCCTATCAACAGCACTTCACAGACCGCTATCATCATGTGGACACTTGGAAGGATCCCTGTCCTTCACTCGATGAGGCAAAATCGGGCGGCGCCTCTGTCGTGAATCTGCATCAGGGCGGCAAGCTCAACGCATATATCAACTATCCGTTTCTGATTCCAGGGGCTTTGAAGGAACAAACCCAAAAAGCCCATGAAATGGGACTAAAATATAAGCTGTACTACACCGTACGAGAGCTTAGCACACATGCCGCGGAACTGTGGGCGCTCAGAACACTTGGGGACGAAGTTTTGAGAAATGGTCCCGGATTTCAGCTGGCAGATCATTTCTTGGAGGATAAGGCGTCAAAAGTGACAGGTGCTCCCTGGCTTTGTGAGCATCTGCTGGAGGGTTTTGTTCCGGCGTGGCAGCAGATTCTTGCCGACAAAGACTACGATGCCTCCATTGCTTTAGCCGGCATATCCCGTTGGCACAACCATTATCTGGAAGGGCTTTCCTACCTGATTAAGGAACTCGGCTTCGACGGCATTTATCTGGATGGCGTGGGTTATGACCGTCAGATAATGAAGCGAGTACGCAAAGTCATGGATCTTGCCAAACCCGGTTGTCTTATCGATTTTCACTCCGGCAACAATTATGAACCTAGATATGGCCTTTCCAGTCCCATCAGCTCTTATCTGGAGTTGATGCCCTCCGTGGACAGCCTTTGGATGGGTGAAGGCTATGATTACGACAACCGGAGCTATGATTACTGGCTGACCGAAATTAGTGGTATCCCCTTTGGATTGATGGGAGACATGCTTCAGCGAGGAGGCAACCGGTGGCGCGGAATGGTATTCGGCATGACCCCTCGACTTGGCTGGCAGCAGGGCGGAAATCCGGTTCCGATCTGGCAGTTCTGGGATCAATATCGGCTGAAAGATATGCAAATGCTTGGCTGGTGGAACAAGGACTGTCCGGCGGTCTGTCAAAACAATGAAATCAAAGCAACTGTCTATCTCGGCAGCGAGCACAGTATTATTGCCGTGGCTTCATGGTATCCGGCTGACACAAAAACAGAATTGACTCTCGACACAAAGGCACTCGGGCTGCCGGAGCACTATAGACTGCATGCACCGCATATTGAGGAATATCAGCAGGAAGTGTTTTTTGAACGTGGCGCCAACATTCCCTTTACTGCAAAACAAGGATACATATTCCTGGTGGAATCGCATTGAAGAAACTAGCGTAGCATGATGACGACGCCGGCGGGAGGCAGGTTGATCTTCAACGCCTTGCGGCCCCCCTCGTCCACGATCCTGGCGACCCACCGCGATGTAAGCGTGCCGGGCAGTGTCGCGAGTGTATCGGCCAGCGCCACCGTGATGTCATCCGCCGCGCACGGCTTGTACCCGTTGACCAGGCTCACCACCAGCGCCGAACCTGCGTCGAAGGTCAGCACCCCATGCACGTCGAGGTAGTTGCAGTCGTTCGTGATCGGCCCGCCGATCTCTAAGGACAGCGTCGCGTTGTCGGAGAAAACCAAGTTGCTGGTGACGTTGAAGGGCTGCCGCCCCCACAGGTCAAGTTTCGCAGGATCAATTCCATCGCCGATGGTCGTGGTCCGATCGTTGGCAATCGCCCCGCTTTTCACGCTCAGAAGGCCGTTGCTGAACGTAATCGCGCTGCACGGCGCCCCTTGGTACAGCAGGTTGTTCGTGGCCACCAGGTTGTCGACCCGGCAGGTGCTTCCGCCGTCGATGGTCAACCGCCCATAGCCGCCGGGAACCGGCGTGTCGCTGCCCCCCTGACCGGGTGCTGGCCCCCAGACTCCAACGGTCAGGGTGGCGTTGCCGGAGGTGTTGGTGATATCCATGCGGCTGGCAGAAAGCACATCGAGATAGCCGCGGGATGGAACTCCGCTTCTGACGCTCACACCCACTGTCACGTTGCCTGAAAATAGCCCCGTCGCGCCGTCCTTGAACGTCACCCGCCCCCGGCCGTATATTCCTCTTTCGGCGATTGTCGTGTTCCCTCCCACTGTCAGACGCGAACCGGATGCGATGAGTTTGCACTCATAGGCATCCCCGCTGCCGAAACCCACCTCCAGGTTGCCAGAAACGGCCATTTCGCTCCCGTTTGTGAGCATAAGGAATCCGCGATTGTTGCCAACGCCGGTGGTTCCTCCGAGACGGCAGTAGGCCAGTGCCGCAATTGAATGGTCGAACACGAAGAAGCCTTCCGGGTAGTTTATATTGGGGTCGCTATAACCGCATGTGAGATTCCTGGCGATGAGCGTGGAATCCGTGGCGAACAACCGGCCTTGTTTCCCTCCTTGCGAGGCATAGCCCGCCTGGATATCCAGTGCGCCGCCGGAAGCTTGCTCGAGCCGCGAGCGCATCAAGTGCAGGTCGCCCGTCGTGCCCGATTTCGCCAGATCCAGAAGAACGCTCTTGCCGCTGGCGACTACCCCGGTCGAGTCGGTCATCCGCAACTCGCCGCGCCGCACTTCCACACCCGCCCCAATCCTGAGCAGGCTACCGCTTTCGGCGCAATACTTGCCGGGACCGGCGAACCCGATGTAATGCGTGCCGTTGATGTTGTTCGTGGTCGAAATGAGCCGGAATGCAGCCGTGCTATTCGCGTTGGACGCGACGTACAAGTTCGCGACCGTCAGTTCGCATCTCGTCCACGTGTCCGTCTGGTCGGACAGCGAATACAGACTGTAATTGGTCGTGATGCCCGTGTATTCCGCGGCCCGCGCCACGGCCATTCCCAGCGCCACCAGCAGAGTGATTCCAAGTCCGAGTCTTCGCTTCATGTTCATTCCTCAACGCTGGAGTGTTTTTCTTCTCTGATCTTCACCACAAACCGTATCGGTGACAATGCAGCTCGGCGCCTTCGCTGGCCTGTGTGACAACCAGCATATCCAACGGCACCAGCATGCGCGCTACTTGATCAAGACAATGGTGGGCGGCGGGGGGATTGTTGCGCCGGGGTTGTGGTACAGGAACGCAACGTCTTTGGCGGTCAACGTGTAGTCGTAGTACTGCACGTCATCCAGCCCCCCATCCCAGCGTGTATAGTCGTGTCGGCCGCCGAGAACGAAAGACGCCGTTGCGCTCGGTGTATAGTTCGGCCCCGCCAACGCTTCGTTCGCGAGCGCGCCGTTCACGTAGAGACGATAGTTGTCTTTGGTCCCGTTGTCTTCGATCTGAAAAACAATATGATACCACAATCCTGCCGCTAATTTCGCGCTAGACACGCCGCCGTACCATTTATTGTCAGCGCCGATCTGCTGAGAGAAAAATGGGCCATCATACCATCTCATGGACCAACCGGTAAAAACAGTTGTTCCATACGGTCCGAAAATGAATTCCTGCAATGAGTCGGGGGTACTGTCGTTTGGCTTTACCCAGGCAGCCGCGGTAAAAGTTGAACCGCACAGTGATGCCGTATAGGCGCGGGTTGCCAACTCTCCCTTGCGATCATTTGCATTGAAGAAGACGCTCTTGCTTCCGGCGGGCATTCCTGAAGGCACGTCCGCTGACCCGAGCGCAGCGGATGGCGTCTCGCCGTTTAGAGTCATGGGGTAAAGACCATCTTTCGACGAGTCCGCAAGGACCGGGCCGCTGGTCTCATCCAGCTTCCAGTGCGCAATGGGTGGTGTGGAGCTATCCGGGCGATCATAGTACCTGGCGTAGAGGTACGCTTCCACCTGGGAGCGCTCCCCACTCGTGAGCGCTCTATTGTAGACGACAACCTCAGCCATCTGACCAACATATTGTTGAGAATTGTCTGATAGCCCGCCGACTGTCAGCCTGCTATTGGCATGGTAGCTGATGGGGCCGGACGATCCCACGGCGGAAGTCGTCAGAGCGCGATTGACGCTGACACTGTTTGTGGTTCCGATGCGCAGCCCGGTTGCGAACAACCAGTTGGTGCTGAGACCATTCTGCAGCATCACAAAGTCCTTGGGCCAGGTTGCAGTGGCCTTGACACACATCTTGAGGTCCGCGGAATAATGATAGAAGTCCCATCCGAAAGTGCTATAGCGATTTGCGATGAATGTTTGATGGTTCGTTATGAGGTTGAACTGTGTGACGACGAATACCGTCAAATCGTTGGTGATGGCCAGTGTTTGGTTAACGAGCTCAAGAATACCATTGGTCGTTCCCGTGAATTCCACCGCGGCCCGTTTACAGAGACCCGCAACCGACGACCGCAGGATGGCGTTCTCGCTTGTGCCGACCGAAGTCAGGTGCTTGTCGTTGCCGGACTGGTCCTCCCAGCGCTGAACAGCCGTTCCATTCATCGCTGGCGTGGTTCCCGCCTGATCGGCGTATACCCCGGAGTCGGCCTTGAGCCAGAGCTGCAGATTTGCGATATTTGTCGGCTCGACAGCCTGCCCCTTTGCGCTTCCGAACAGGAACAGAAACAACATGGTTCCCATACAGCTCAGTTCTCTACGAATGCCTGTATCTGCAATGCCTGTCTTCATACGCATCTCTATCGTTACCCATCAAGTCACAAGCTCTACCAAACCATACTCAATCGGCATGTCCCGTTACGGGTTGCCGGCCCTGATCTTCCCCACAAACCGGATCGGCAACGGACCGGTGTCCGCGCCCTGCATTCGTTTCCACAGCAGGTCCACGAGTGCGCGCGCCATTTCACGCGTCGAGAACTCGTATCGAACGACAGGAATCCCGTAATGCAGTTCGACGCCTTCGCTGGCCTGTGTGATTACCAACAAATCCTCCGGCACCCGCACGCGCTCCTTGATCAAGGCCAGGGCCACGGCGCGCATGATGATGTCATCGGAGACCAGCAGGGCGTCCGGCCTGTCTTCATCGTTCAACCGCGCCCACCCGCGGAGCATCTCCACGGCCGCGTTGAATGCCGCCTGCTCGACCTCATATCCTTGCCGGGGCGGCAGTGACACTTCCACCATCCGGGGTTGCGGAAGTCCCATCTCGCTCGCAGCGGCGCTGACGATGGCGTCCAACTTCCCGGGGGACAACGCCTTGTTCGGCAAAAAAACGGCGATCCGACGGCGGCCGAGCCGTGCCAGGAACTCGACGCTGGTTCGACCGTAAACCGTGGAATCAACCACAGCATCGGTGTCGGCCCGCGAAGACTCGAAACACACCCGGGGCTGAGTTCGAGCCAAGGCCAAGTCGGGAAAGGCGTAGCTGCTGAACGCGAACTCGATCAGCCCCGAGAACCGATGGTGCCCCAGTTCCGAGATCAAATGCCGGCGGGCATGTGCTTCGTCCGGGTCGTTCGACCCGAGTCTCACGAACAATCCATCGAATGACCGGCGCAAGCTTTTGCGTTCCCTGAGCTCCACCGAGAACGCCTTGAGCATCGCGCGGTAGAAATGCGCGGTCTCGTCCGTCAGGCTGGGACCGAACAACACGCCGATGAGCGTCTTGTCCGTGGCGGCCCGGACGAACGTGCCGCGCTTGGGGGCGCGGACCAGCAGCCCTTCGGCCGTCAGTGGCGCGAGGGCGCGGCCGATGGTCTCGTTGTTCACATGCCAGCGCCGGGCCAGTTCTCGGGTCGGAGGCAGCCGTGTTTCCGGCGCCAGCGTTCCGGATGTGATCTGGCGGCGCAGAAAACGTCCCAGTTGTACGTCGGCCGGCTCGGCCGGCTTGATTTCAAAATCCAGATTAATTATTTATCTCCGCTACGGACGCAAGAATAATACGTAACATATGACTGGTCAAGGACATTTCTTCTGTATAGAATGCGGGCCACATCATAAAGGCAGCCAATGTTGAAGGAAACGGGTAAATCGGAAGACGTCGCGCGAAGGGAGTACTGGGCGCTAAAACTGGACGAGGCGCACGGCTTCATGATGCGAGCCTTGCGGCACCCGGTGGCGGAATGCGGCGAACCACTGGTTGCGCTTGGCCCGGTGGCACGCGAAGCGGGAGTGGAAGTGGCGTTTGCATCCGAACCACATGCGAATGGATCTCCGCGCCGTTTCGTGCTGCGCCGCGGAGGGATACCTGGATTAATTCGCGCCGCCGAGAAGATGAACCGGCGCGGATGGATATTGAGGATAGACGCCATCATTGAGGATGGCGGTTTCTTGGCCTACCCTTACGAGTTCTGGCACTACAGCAGCGGGGACGCCTACGAATGTCTGCTGCGGAGTCTCGATGTCACGGCGCGCTACGGTCCGATCGACTGGAATCCCGAAACCGGCGACATCTCGCCCATGGCCGACGCAACGGAACCGCTGATCGATATCGAGAACATCGCGGACGCCATTGCCGCCGCGATCAACCCCAAGACTCTTCCTCCGCCGGTATGAAAAGGACCATGCGTTTCGCCCTATTCCTGGTGAACCGCAGAACCGCAGAATTCGGAGCCCCCGCATGAAGACCGGCACATCCTCCCGTTTCTCCCGGGATTGCTTCCGCCCCACGCAGCCCCCAGCCGGGGCTATCGGCTTTCCAAGCCGTGCGAAATCGCTGGATGTCCGTCCCGGCTTCCTTACTCCCCCTCCCGGTTACGGCGAAGTCGCCTTCCACTGGTGGCTGGGCGATCCGCTCACCCGGGAACGACTGGCCTGGCAAATCGATAGACTGAGCGGCCAGGGGGTCATGGGCCTCCAGATCAACTACTCCCACAGCCCTGTGGGCGGCTACTCCTGGGGACTCACGTACCCCAGCGATCCGCCTCTGTTTTCGGAAAAATGGTGGGGGCTTGTCCAATGGTTCGCGGGTGAGGCGAGGAGACATGGCATGGCCGTCAGCCTCAGCGACTACACGCTGAACTGGCTGGGACAGGGCTGGTACGTGGATGAAATCCTGAAAGAAAACGCTTCCCTGCATGGTTCCCTGCTGACCACTTCCATCTGCGATGCGGAGGGGGGATGCCCGCTGAACTGGACCGTACCCGAAGGGGCAATCGCGGTGACGGCTTTCCGCATGGCCGAGCACCGCGCGGACGGGGAGTCCGTCGATCTCAGAAAGGCGGTCCGGGAGAACGTCCTGACGTGGCTTCCGCCGGAAGGGCGCTGGCGTGTGGCCGCCGTCCACACCCGGGTCATCCCCTCGTCCATTGATCCCTTGAACCCGGCCATGGGCCGTAAAATCATCGAGAAGTTTTTCCAGAGGATGGAAGACCACCTTCCCGGCGAAGCGGGCCGCGCGCTGAACTTCTTCTTCTCCGATGAATTGGGGTTCGGCCTCCGAGGCTGGCTGTGGCACCACGCCCTCCCCCAGACCTTCCAAAAGCGGAAGGGTTACGACGTGATCCCGGAACTGCCGGCCCTCTTTATGGACATCGGGCCCCGGACGCCGAAAATCCGCCTAGACTACAGCGACGTGATGGTGGCGCTGGAGGAGGAGCATTACTTCAAACCCATCTATGAGTGGCATCAGAAACGCGGCATGATCTATGGCTGTGATCACGGGGGTCGCGGCTATGACGTGGTGGAGTTCGGCGACTATTTCCGCACCCAGCGCTGGAACCAGGGGCCGGGCTGCGACCAGCCCGGGCTGGGAGCGGATGTCGTCAAAAACAAGGTCGCCAGTTCCATCGCCCATCTTTACCTCCGGCCGCGCGTCTGGCTGGAGGGCTACTATGGCAGCGGTTGGGGGACCACGCCCGCCGAGGTCACGCGGGCCACGTTCCGAAATTTCCTGATGGGACAGAATTTGCTGACCCTCCACGGCCTCTCTTACTCGATGCACGGCGGCTGGTGGGAGTGGGCGCCGCCCGACAACCACTTCAACATGCCCTACTGGACGCACATGGGCGGCGCCATGAAATGCTTCGAGCGTCTGAGCTATCTGCTCAGTCAGGGCCATCACTGCTGCGACGTGGCCGTCGTGTACCCGGTGGCATCCATGGAAGCCGGAATGGAGGGGGAACGGTCCGTGGAGACGGCGTTCGAAGTCGGGCGACTTCTGTATGCCGCCGGCGTCGATTTTGATTTCATGGATTTCGAATCCCTGGAGCGGGCGGCCGCCTCGGACGGCCATCTGAGGGTCTCGGGCGAAGACTACCGTGTCCTGGTGCTACCCGCGATGCGCGCGCTCCGGCAGTCCACCCTCGACCAAGCGGTTGAGTTTTACAGAAAAGGTGGCATCGTCATCGCCATCGGCGCCCTGCCGGAAGCCAGTGACCGGACCGGACGCAGCGATCCGGGCCTTGATCGACAGGTGGCCGACCTCTTTGGCCTGCCGGCGGCAAGGGCACATAGCCTGCAAGAACCCCACGTCCGACGAAGTCCAGAAGGCGGCATGGCGGTCGTCGCACCCGCCTCCGCTCACGCGGTATCCCTTATCCGGGAAGCCTTCACGCCGGACGTGCGCGCCAGTGGCGATCATCCCGACGCCTGCTTCCTGCACCGGCGCATCGGCCGCCGGGATGTCTACGCCTTATATGGGTTTCCGCGCAATACGGAATGTTTTTTCCGCGCCCATGGTAAGGCGGAACGCTGGGATCCCTGGACCGGATCAACCCAACCTCTTCACGCTTTTACCCGCAGCTCCAAGGGAACGATGGTCGTCCTGCCGGGCGAAGCCTCCGAAATCCAAGTGATCGTGTTCAGTCCGGGCGCTCCCGCCCTCGCGGTGGAAGAGTCGGGTCTGGAGGAACTGTCCGCCGCCGTCATGCGACGGAATCGAGTCCACGTGGAGGGTTACTCCCTCACGGGCGGTCCCAAGACGGCAAGGGTTCGCGCAGGCGACCGCCTGGTCACCCTTCGCGGTCAAGCCGAAGATCCCACCGTCATTCCCCTGGATGGTCCCTGGGACTTTGAGTTGAAACCGGTTCTGGACAACCGGTGGGGCGATTTTTCACAACCCCCGGAGCCGACGCTGATCGGCCCCGAAGCGCGACAGTTCCGATATGCGGATGAAACGCTTCCCAACCCAGGCTGGGAAAAGGCGGATCTGGACGACAGCGCCTGGCCATGGGTCACCAATACCGTCGGCCCCCGATTCTGGAAGCTGGGCCCGTTGCCGAACCAGGCGGATGCGCTTCTTTTGGATCCAAAGAGCGTGGACCCCACCAAACCGATCCTCGTCCATGGAAAGGTTCTCGCCTGGCAACCCATGAGCTTCTCCATGCGATGGGGAGTGGAAGACGACCCCGGTCCTCAAGGCTATCATGGGCTGAAGGCGATCGTATCGGACGATTTCATCACCCTTGGAAGGAAGGAAGGCGGCGGTCCTGGCGTGGCGAAAGGATTCCACTATGCCGCTGAACCGGAAGGCTGCGTTTACTATCTATGGACCACGGCCTGGGCGCCTCGAGACGGAATGGCCCGCATCCTGATGGGTGAACTGAAGCCGGTTGCCATCTATCTCAACGGGCGTGCCGTCAATCCGGACGAAAGGGTTTCCCTGAAAGCCGGAGCCAATCCCCTGCTGGTGCGCTTCGAAAGCACCGGCCGGACACACATCGTGTTCCGGCTCGAAGGCCAGGCTGCCGGAGATCCCGGCATCCCCCTCGCCATGCGGTGGTTGAACGATCCCTCCGTTATCCCCTTCGATGTCGCCCCGGAAAGACCGAATCCCGCGGGATGGTATCGGTTCACGGCCCCGCCCGGTTTGAAAGCCTTGACCTTGAGCGCGCGGGGTTCCGTGGAAGCATGGGTCAATGGAAGGCCCTGCCGGGTGAGGCGGCAAGCGATCCTCGTTCGGACGGACATGCAATCTTCCTCCTGGCGCCTGGAAGTCAGCGAACCGACGGCGGCCCCCGCGATCGTCGCTCTTCGCATCGTGCAGGACCGTGGCTGTTACTGCGGCGCGTCCATTCCGGAACCGATCCGGTTGGACTGCGGCACTGGACGGTTGCCGGCGGGCAATTGGGCTGAGACGGGTGTTCTGAAAACGTATTCGGGGGGAGCCTGGTATCGCCGTTCATTCGAACTGACGGATGCCCAGGCGACGGGAAGGGTTGTGCTGGATCTGGGAGCAGTCGCAGCAAGCGCGGAAGTCCATGTCAATGGGCGGCAAGTCCGCGCGCTCTGCGCGCCCCCCTGGAAAGTTGACCTCTCAGGCTATGTCCAACCCGGCGCCAACCGGCTCGAGATCATGGTGTGCAACACGCTGGCCAACCACTTTGTCACCATCCCCACCCTGTACCATGGGGACACCACTTCGGGGTTGCTGGGGCCGGTCTCCCTGATCCTGAGCCGCCCGGTCAAACTGACGTAGCCAGATATACGCACGTTACCGGCACTCCTGCTGTTACCGACAGTTTCATCTGTGGCACCTTTTTCCCCTTTTCTTTCGCGGGCACGGCGTCGCCCTGATTCCTCACGCTAGCGGATGGCGATAACGGTTCCCGGCGGCACCGGCCGCAACCGGTCCAGGGTGATCGCTTTGAGGCCGCCGCCCACGTCGACGTCGTAGTTCACGCGGCACTCCATGCCTCCCAGAATATTGTTCCGGGCGAAAGTGCCGTTGCGCGCGCTGTAAGTCATGGCCGTAACCACGGCGCCCGGAGCGAAGTAGAAGTTGCCGGCGCGCCGGATCGTCAAGGCATCGTTGAGCGTGACGGTCCCGGACACCTGAATGGGGCTGAGATTCGTCGGCGTCAGCACCAGCTCGAGCGAGGCGTCGCCGGCCGAACTCATGGCCAGGCTACCGGCGCGAATATCGCCGCCGCCGTACGTGAGCGTGCCGACGGTCCCCGCCTGACCGCCGATGTTCAGGTTCCCAACCTCCAGCAGGCCACCGTTGATGATATAGGCGCTGGTTTCCTGAATGTTGTCGCAGATTCTGAGCGTGTTCGCGATCCGGTTCGTGCCGCCGTACTGGCGCACGGTACACACGCTGCCCGTGCCGGTGCCCATCGTCAGATTGGTCAGCGACAGCATGCCGCCGTAGAGGTCCATTGACGCGATCGTGCCGGTGCCATGCACGTAGCTCAGTCGCATGAAATCCCCGTTGAGCACGCCCGACGTCATCACACAACGTCCAGTGACTCCGGCACTCCATGAGATATTGATTGTCGGGCAGGTGACCGTTCCGGCGGACTGCGTCCAGCAGCCGAATCCCTGATAGGAGACGAAGATCGCGCTCGCCGTCAGCATGCCGCCGTCCATGCTCATGAATCCGCTGTTGCCGCCGGGAGCCGAGCCCACGTGGAGAGTGCCTACCGCCACGCTAGCCGAGCCCGCGATCGTGAGTACCCCGGTGCCGCCAACGCCGCCGACCGCGCTTCCCACGGTGAGAGTCGACGTCGCCAGCGCACCGTTGGTGATGGTGCAGACACCATAGGCATTGTTGTGGCGCGCGATTTGCATGAGTCCGAAGGCATTCGTGCCACCGTACTGCTCGTAAATGGCGCGGTCATTAGGATTGAACCCCATGCTGAACTCGACCGGCGACGTTATCGTTCCGCCGGATTGGACCAGCCGTCCCAAGCCGTAACCAAGATAGATACTGGCTGCCGCCAACTTGCCGGCCACAAGCACCGTTCCCGTCACCGAGCCGCCGACCTCGCAGCGTCCACTGACCTCCAGGTCGCCAGTCGCCTGGATGTCGAGTGTGGCTTTGGACAGGTAGGAGATGGAGGCTATGCCTACCGATTGTGTGTCCGTCAGGATGGCCGTCTGGCCAGGCAGCACGGCGCCAACGACCGCCTGGTCACTTGCGTCCGGGAGCTCGCTGCCCGTCCAGTTGCCCGGGACGTTCCAGTTCCCGCTGGGAACACCGAAGAAGACCTGTCCCGCGTGCGCGCCCGCCATCACACTGATCACGTGCGCGCAAGCCAAAGTTGCCGTCCATCGTGTTCGTTTCATGTTCGCTCCCCCTGCCGTCTGCGACGCGTTGCGCTCCATTCACTTTCTGACCGTCACACCCGACCGGACTTCCCGTCCGACCGCCCGAAGCTGTGTCATGGTTGACTCGGCCACCAGTTCGTCCTGATAGGGAGCCACACCATAGGTAAAGCCGCCGCCGTGCCGCATCACGTACCGGATGTAGGACACGACATGGTCGTCCTGATAGCGCGGCGGACCGACCTCGCCTGGAACGGAGTGCACCCACCCGTTACCGGTCCCTTCCCGGGCCTCGTCCATCCACACGTAGGCGTGCCACACCGAACCGCCTTCGCCTGCCTGGTCCTCGTACGGCACCCGATCCAGATTGTTGCTTTCTCCCGCCCCATAGTCGACGATGCCGCGGCCGAGCGCAGACGCCCAAGCGCCCGTTCCCGTGAAGTTGAACGTCACCGCGCGGCCGGCATGGCCCGCACGCAACGCCGCGGCATACCGCGGGAAATCGTAGAGGTCGGAGAAGCCTCGGACCGAAGGATGGACGTGGTGCCACGTGGTCGTCGCCAGCTTGGAATCGTAGCAGTTGTCCAGCCACCAGCCCGCCAGCCGGCTGCCGTAACGCTCGCCCAGTTCCGTCACGATGTCGTACTGCCGTGTCGCATACGACGCCGGATCGTAGAGCCATCCGCTGGCACGCTGCCAGTCGGGATCGTTGTCGCACGCCACCGACGGATAGTACAGGATCAGCCGTATGCCATGCTTGCCCAGCGCCTCGGCCAACTCCCCCACCAGGTCGCGTTCACACGTTCGGCCCGGCAGAATCGCATCCATCGTCCGGCAAGGGATGGGCAATAGTTGGGAGGCATGCGCCACGGTGAACAGCAGCCATCCCGCGCCAGCCTCTACGCATTGCGATACGAGGCGCTGCACGTCGAACCGGGCGACAGCCTCCCGATACGGCATCGGCCGGTCCTTCCCGCGCGGCAGACTCTCCGCCGTCCAATGCAGGCCCAACCCAAATCCGGCCTCCTTGATCCATGCAGCCCGATCGGGCGCTGTGGTGTCATTCATCATGTCTGTATTGTCCTGCAACCTCACGCGAAAGACGCCCGGCGGTATGACGCAAACCCAGTCCGGTTCGACATCGTCATGCTCTCATATCGCCCCTTCGCCCGGAAATGGACAAACGTCGCGTTTCTTTGTACTTTATTGACATGACCGCGGAAGCCGTGAACCGCCTGCCCCGCTATTACGAACTGGAGAGGATCTTCGACGACCATGTCAACCGGCATGGACTGGATGAGGCTGCGCGCATCCGGTTCAGGCTCGTGGGTCTCCGCCGTGCGGTGGTAGGACCGGAGTGGGGTTCGCACGGTCGCTTCGATCCCGCCCGGGGGCCACACTCCATCCAGTTTGTCTACGGCGGCCTGGCGCGTTTGATCCACGAGGAGGGCCAGACCACCGTTCTGAGACCGGGGCACGCCTATTGGATCCCCCCCACCCCGCTGGTGCGGGTCTGCCGACATCGCTACAAGGTCTTCTACCTCACGTTCCGGTGCGAACTGATCGAGGGCGTGGACATGTTCGCGGAGTGGCCGGAGCGCCGCCCCATTCATCTGGGCTGCTGGGACATGGCCGGATTGCGGCGCGAATGGCGCCAGATACCGATCAGTTTGAATGCCGGTCTACGGTTGCAGGGCATGCTGGCCCAATGGGCCGCCACATATTTTCCGGGCCTCGACAGGATCATTGCCCAGCACCGTGAAATACACGCCCGTTTCGAGCGCGTTTTGGACCTGATTGACGCACGCTTAAGCGCCTCCCTGCGGATCGGCGATCTGGCCAAGGCGCACGGCACGTCGGTCTCCACTTTCTCCCACGCCTTCGAACGTTCGCTCGGACTCAGTCCCAAGGCCTACCTCAACCGCCGCCTCAATCGGGAGGCGTGTCGCCTGGTGGTCAACACCGATGAGCGCATCAAGACGATCGCCGGACAGCTACGCTTCGCCGACGAATATTACTTTTGCCGATTCTTCACCAAGATGAACGGCATTCCGCCCGCGACCTATCGACGGCAGCAATTCCACAACATCCCTGCTTCGCCCTGAAAGTGCATCCCTGAACGCCAGTCGTGCCCTCGCGTTCCACGGCTATCTTGTTGTGTGGAGCGATACGGGCACTGTCTTGAGTGTTGTGAGGACTATGAAGAGATAATCCGGTAACTGTTCCCTCACGCTTCTGTAGGACCGTCCACGATGCTCCCTGACAATACTAGCACCTCGAAAGGCTTCAGGGTAATCCGTCCGGCTATCCTACGCGTGCCGATCAGGTCCACATACGCGCGTTTCAGGTCGAGCTTCTGCGGGTGGCCGTTCGGATTGTTGATGAACACAATCCGGCGTCTGCCCTTGACTCGCGCTGTGGCGTAGATTCCGGCGGGCAATTCCAGCAGAGGCGCCAGCTTCCAGTGCCGGACCAATCCCTGGTAAACACTCTCGTATCCACTCTGACCGAGCAATGCGCCCAGGTAGTAGGCCCAACCTCTGCCGTGCTGTCGTCGCGTGATCGCCGGCAGGTTCCTGAAAAAGGCATTGTCATACGTCGCCAGCACTTCCACCCGCCGGTCATGCGTTCGAATTTCGTCAATGTGACGAATATCATCGATGGGTTTGAACTGCAGTTGGTCGCTCTCGGGCCGAATCGCTATCGCGCCGGCGTTGGCGAAATTGCCCCCGTAATCGTGGACCTCCAGGCCGAACATCGCGCTCATCGGCGCGGGAATCGGCGTCTCCCACAAAGTCCCGTACTCGTTGGCATACCCCGAATAGCTCGTCAACAGGAGTGTGCCGCCCTGGGCGACAAACCGTTCGAGTCTGGCCGCCAATGTGCGCGGGCAGAGGTAAAGCGCCGGGGCGATAACGATCTCGTACTTAGCGAAATCATCATCGGGATGGGCAATTGTCGTCCGGATGTTCAGCCGGGTAATGGCCTGCATATGCCGGGCCACGTGCATGGCATACCCATTGCCAAAGGGGCCTTCGAATTCACGATGGTGAACGTTCCGCGTGAATTCACAGTGGTTGGCAAACGTGAACAGGAAGGCCACCTTTGCCGGCGGCGCCGTAGTGCCGTCGAGGTGCGAGCGGAGCTTGCGCAAGTCCGAAGCCACGCCCCGGATTTCCCGGTAGACCCTGCCGGTCTTTCGGTCCACGCCTACCATCCCGCCGCCACGCTCGTTGCCGGAGGGACACGTGTCGAACCGGAAATAGTCGATCAGATTGGCCCCCAAGCCAACCTGGGTCAGCGCTTCCCAGCGCGTCATCCCTGGAAGGGGCGGCTGGTTGCGATCGCACTGGAACTCGAGGAACCAGACGGGCTGTCCGTGTTTGAGGCCGCGCAGGTACTCGTGCACGAAGACCTCGTTGGCAAAATAGTCGCCGAACAATCGCTGACTATGCAAACCGTAATGGTCCCCGGCGATTACATCCAGGTGGCTGGCCATCTCCTCGTGGTCGTACCCATACCAGGTGGGCATCATGTTGGTCGTCACGGGCGCGACGGCTCCGTTGGCTCTCAGGGCGTCCGCCTGCCTCCTGTAGCAGGCGATGATCGCCTCCGAATGGAACCGGTGATAGAGCTGCCAGTAGCCCGGGTGCCCGTTCTTCACGGGAAAGGCGACCTGCGAAAAGTCCGCCAACGTCTGGCCCCAGAAATGGGTGCAGAGGGCGTCGTTGAACCGCCGGATTGTGCCGAAGCGTTTCCGACACCACTCCTGGAACAGTCCCTGGCACCGCGCGCAGAAACAAAAGGGATGCCCAAATTCGTTGTCGATCTGCCAAGCCAGGATCTGCGGGCTCCGTCCATAGTGGCGCGCCATCGCGGCGGCCACGCCCGAGGACAACCGTAGATACGCCGGCGACGTGGGGCAGGCGTAGCGCCGCTGGCCGAAACCGTACGTGGAGCCATCCTCCAGAACGGGCAGGATTTCCGGATAGCGTTCGCAGGCCCACAACGGGGGCGCCGCCGTTGGCGTGCACATGATTGCGCGAACGCCTCGCCGTTTCAGCAACCGCAGCGCCTCGTCGAGCCAGGCAAAATCGAATTGACCTTCGCACGGCTCCAGCTTGTCCCAGGCAAACTCCGCTACCCGCACAAAGCCCAGGCCGGACTTGCTCAGGAGGGACACATAGTCCGCCCACTGTTCGCGCGGATGATGTTCGGGATAGAAGGCGGCGCCCAGGCCATGAAACTGCAGGATTGATTGTGTTGCTTTCATTCTGATCGTTCCCTTCGCGGGCGTGCCTTGGTGCCCGGCAGGCCGAACACCGACCGCAGCGCCTTCAGATAGCCAGTGCCGTAACGCTTCTCCGGAAGAAGATAACAGCCTTCCGTCCACTCGTTCCAGGCGTTGATGAAAACCACCCGTTGCTTGCTGTTCACCTGTTCGAGAAAGCGGATGGAGTCACGGCAAAGCCGCCCAAATAACTTCGGGTTGTTGCCCACGGCAACGTGGATGTACGGATACCGCAATTTGCCTTTGCGTTCTCCGGCCGATTCAAACGGCACGAATGCGCCGGGAGCGCCGTTCTCCTTTGCGGTTCGAAAAGGCCACCGCTCGTCGTGCCGACAACGTGGCGAGACGTCCCAGCCCATCGTGACAACCGGCAGGTAGGAGCCACCGGCCCGGTGGAGTGTTCGCCAGACTTTCCGGTGAGCCTCCATCACATCTTCATAGCGATCGATCAGATCGGTGCCGGGCCCCGCTTTGCCGCTGGCCAAAACGTTGTAGCAGGTTGTGGTGGCAAATCCCGCCGCCTTGAACTCCGGTGTACGCTTCGCATCGCTCGTCATGCCGTTCCAGTGAATCGAGGGTAGACCGCGCGCGTGCAGCCGGCGGTCTGCCTGCTTGAGCACCCGCCTGGTTTTTTCCACCCCGCCGAGTTGGTCAACGAGCACCTCGGGCTGGAAGAGACTGAAGAACAACCGGCCATCGAGCCGCCAGTAGTTGGGCTGACGGAAATAGTGCTCGATGCAGTAGTCCATGACCCGGCTGAAGTCCCGCGGCGAATGGCGGATGGACAGCCACGAGTTCCATGGGCCTTTGAACGGCGGCGGGAAGTAATCGCCCCAGTCGTGGTTTGCCCACATCAGGGCGAACTTGATGCGGTTCCGGTTGGGTGCCCGTAGGAACCCGTGTTCCAGCGCCTCCTCCATGATCCTCACCCCGCTGTACCAGTACCAGTCGAACAGCATCACATCAATGCCGTGATCGGCGGCGATGCCGACCTCCTTTGCCGCCCACTTCGGATCCGACTCGTCAAAGCACCCCCAGGCCGGTTGCAGCGGCTGGTAATGTCCCTTGAAGCGCGGAGGCGCGGTTTTCACCAACTCCCACTCCGTCCAGCCCTCACCCTTCCATGCATCCATGTGCGGGTAGGAATGCCAGAGCGGACAGTAGATGGCGACGACCGTAGGACGTTTCGACGTTTCAGCCCGGTTCAGTTCATGTTTCATTGTTTGTCATTCGATACGGTTGAGTTATTACCTGGCAGCCCCTGCGACACAACGGACGCGCTATTCCGTTTCTTCGCCCAGGAACTCACCGTTTCATAGATGAGTCTGATCTCCGCGGCGTTGAGGGGGCGACTGAAGATCATCACCTCGTCCATCAAGGTTGGCGCGGGCTTGCCTTTGGATCCGAGGTGGAAAACCTTCT
Source organism: Kiritimatiellia bacterium (assembly GCA_028718445.1). Taxonomy (GTDB): domain Bacteria; phylum Verrucomicrobiota; class Kiritimatiellia; order RFP12; family JAAYLN01; genus JAQULY01. The sequence goes on along the minus strand of JAQULY010000005.1, from coordinate 13,171 downwards.
GACCCACGACTGCTTGAACCGGGAGCTGGGAAAGAGACTGGGTGGATGGTGCCCCGCCGTTGATGCTCAACGAAAAAGTCGGCCAGGCCCAGTTGAAGACCAGGAAATGCCATTTCCCGTTCTCGAGCAAGCCCCCCTGCCCTGCAGTGAGATTCCGCGCCCCTGGCGCCGGACTGATCCAGGCCAAGTTGCTCTCATTCGCCAGGAGTCTCCCGTCCCTGTCTATTTCGCCGGCCAGGCGCTCCACGCCGATGGAAGCGAACTCGGTACAGAAGTAGGTCATGCCGCCATCGCCATGCTCCCTCCAAGCGACCGGCTTGATCCAGAAGGAGACGGCGCCGCAGGTTGACAGCGTGATGTTGCCCGTCGCGGCGTAAGTCCCGATGCCGGCTCCGAACTTCAGGGCCTTGCCCACCAAGCCGGGTGCATACTCGCCATAGACCTTCCCGGGCTCCGGCTGGTCATGCCAGCCAGGCGGTTCCGTCCGCAGCAACCCTTCTTTGCCGGCCATCAGCCCGGGCTTCATGCTTTCGTCATCGTAGCTGACGTAGAAGATCGCATCTGCCAACAAGTCCATCAGTTCCGGGTGAGAACGGTACGGAGAGTCAAACGGGGGCTCTCCGTCGGCGCAAACTGGCATCGGAAGAACCGCCGGCAGGATCAGGGAGAGTGACAACGCTATGAGGGCTGTTCTCATGGTTCGTTCGGGCAACTAACGACGCCACGCGATCTGGCCGTCGTTCATACCAACCCGTAGCGTTCGGCCGTCCTCGAACGTCGTCTCGATCTGCGCGCTGCTGCGATCGATGCGGATGGCGTTGATGAACATCTGTTGAAGCTCCGCGTGCTCACGGCACACGATCCGGTAGTGGTGGGCCATGGCGGGCAGCCATTCCCGATAGGCGGGTATGCCCCAGAGGGCCCGGCAAGCTACTTCGTGCCGAGGCATGGCGCCGACCGCCAGCTCGAGGGCGGCGGCGGCCTGGGGGGTGGGAGCCATCTTCTTCCAGCCATCGGCGCCGGCCACATGATAGAGTTGCAGACCGTGGAACGCCACGTGGTAGAAGGGCACCCACTCATCCGCAAAGGGCAGCGGCTCCTGGAAAGGCGTCAACTCACGGAATGGCCCCCCCAGCGCGTAGATCATGTCCTGCGCTTCGGCCAAGTAATCGTTCGCGATTTCCGTGACCAGTGCGCCGAACTCGTCCCGCGCGCTCTGGGCCAGGCGACGAAGCCCCTCGGCGCAACCCCGCCGGGAAATGGGGTGCTTCGGGTGGAAGCAACTGTAGAGTGGGCCAGGCATGGCATCCAGATAGTAGATGCCGTTCACGCCAAGCTTCTTCATCCGCTCGAAGTCGAGGAGCGACTTGGGCGTGGGGAAGGCCGCCGGGCACGCCCGCCATGCCGCCCCGCCACCCCAGTGGCTGCCGCCAACGGGATGGCCGGCCCGATCGGTGAGCAGGTCCTGCCGCGCGAAGTGAACGGAAATGGGGTAGAGGTCCACGTGGTTGTCGTGAACGCTCAACCGATAACCGAGTTCGTCGAGTGTTTGACGCAGTTTCCGGAAGCCCGCTTCCCCACCTAAACGGGGCTCGACCGGGAATCGGGTGGGATAGCGGCCATCGTGCCCCTCCGGATTCCATCCGACCAGCCAGAACACGCACTCCTCCACGCCGGCGGTCTTCATCTCCCGCGCGATCGTCTCCGCCTCGGCAAAGGTCGTCGAAACGGTCATCTCCTCTTCGCCATCATAGACCAGTCCGGCCTTGATGCCCTGAAAGATTTTACAGTGGTAGCTGCGGGCAGCGTAGGCGAGGATGGGGTTGTCCTGCACCCGTTCCCGCAAGGGGCGCAACCCGCGGCGACGGATGAGATCGTCGCGATAAGCGACGGCCATGGTGTTACAGTCGGCGTGCGGTTCGGGGAAGTAGGTCAGGCGGAGTTCCTTGATGTCTCCTACCATCGGGTCGTGCGCGTCGTGACGGAACACGAAGGACGGATTGATCGTGTAGACAAAACCCTCCGTCTCCTTCCGGCTGCGGGTCACGATGCGGGCGTCGAACTGGCCGCTGCTGAGAATCCCGAGCCAGGCGCCGTTCGCTGTCCGGCAGCCGAACATGGGCATTGTCGGCAGATGTTCCCATCTCGGTTGCTCCAAGTATATCATGCTGCGTTGCTCGATTTCGCGGTCGAGATTGAAGTGGAACAGCGTGCCGCTGTAGTGCGGAAGGAGAAAGAAGCCTTCCTCACCGCGCCGGGCGGACCAGAAGTCCGGCAGCAAGTCCGCTTCCAGGAGCCGAAGCTGGCGAGGCCGCTCTTCGATGACGGTGGCGGGAAAGAGACGAAGCAGAAAGCCGGTCTCAGCGGCTTCAATATCCATGTCGAAACGCAAGCACACGGAAGGAATGAAGACCCGGAACCGCTGGACGAGGCCACGCTGGCCCTGGAAATCCAAGCGATAGTCATATTGTTCGACGACGGTCTGGCGCTGACACGGGCCATCCCACATCAGCAGGCGCAGCGGTCGTTGACACTGCCAGGGCGCCTTACCCGAAGCGGGGGCAAAACGCAGAAAAGCCTGGTCCCCGACGGTCAGTTTGCCTAGTGCTGTTTCGATGGATTTCATCTGGGCTGTCCTACTGTGATGATTCGAAAATCGTGCTTGGGAATCTGCACCTCGAACTCGCCGGGGGCGATTCGCTTGACCGACTCGCCCGACTCGAAATTGACGGCCGCTACATCTTGGTCCAAGCCGAGCTTCGCCAAGTCGAGCTTCACCCGGCAAAGACCACCCTCGCCGTAGTCGGTGATCGCCACGATAGCGGCGCCGGGCTTGGCGATGACCAGGGTCTTGCCGATCACCTGATCGCCGGTCACGATGGCGGGATGACCGTCCTGCCAGTAGTTGTAAACCGTGCACCCCGGCGAACCGTAGCCGAACTCGAACAACTTGGCATAGGGGTCCTTGCCCGCACAATGCGCCCAAATCTCATGAACTAGGCAGACGCCCAGGCGATTCCGCATGAGCCATTCGTAGCGGGGCCCCTTCGGATCCCAATTGCCGCCGGCCAAAATGGTCGGCCAGGCGCCGACCTGACGGCCAATAGTCTCGGCCACGGCCAGGTCCCAGGTGAAGCGGTCCTGGAAATCGTCCTCGCCGTACTTCCACTCCCAGTCGTACGTGCAATTGAGAAAGGAGAGCACCGGCACGAGTTCCGTGTTGGTCATGTGGGCCATTATGACCAGCGGCTTTCGGTTTTGCGGCAGCTTCCTCTCTTCCTCTGCGAAGAAAACAGCCGTCCGCTTGACCAGTTCCCGCAGGGCAAAGAGCCCCAGGCCGGGATGCACCCGGCCCCTGTCGTCCGTCCAGGTCCCATCCCCCACAACCGGGTCCTGACGCGCAGCCAGGAACGTGTTGTCCCAGTACACGCCGTCCAGGCATGTCAGCATCTCCTGGTAATACCAAAGCAGACACTCAATCATGCTGGTTGTGGGGGTAACGTCGTATGCGACACCGTTGCCAAAGACGTTCGGGTCCCATTCGCGGTTGAAGAAGGAGTAGTTCAGCCATTCATCCTGGAACGTGGCAAACTCCTCGTCACGGAAAGCGACGCCCCGCGCGTTGGTGTAGGGGACCAGGCGCACACCGTCTTTCCAGGCGGTGCCGGCGGACATGCTCATTCCGGCATTCACGTGCACCCGGATATCTTCGTAGTTCGCGGAACCTTCCGGTGCATGATAGGCCGCCGCGATCCTTTTCATCCAATTCTCGAGGAACTCCGCGGTCCGGGCGTCGGTCTGGCCGGTTTCCCGTAACCGCTTCATCTCCCTGAAGAAGGTGAAGTCTTTTTCGAAGGGGTATGGCATGCTGTCGCAACCCAGGGTGTTGCCCCAATAGTAGGATGCTCCCAGAAGGGCCACCGGCCGAGCTCCCGGGATTGTGCCTCCAAAGGTCCAGCGTCGCCAGCCATCCGGCATCGGTTTGGTGGGCGTTGCCTGCAGACCGAAGACAATCTTGTGCTCGCGAACGAGATGCGCCGGCCTGGTGATGAAATGAACGTTCAGCCAAAGGGTCTTCCCTTCCCGGACGAGGTCAATCACCGGCGTCTTGTCATCGAGGACCCAGTCGCGGTCCGTATCCGCGAACCAGCAGAGGCCGCGCTCGCCGTCGCCAAGCCAGATATACGGATAGAACGTGCCCACAATCTCGGTCTTGTTCCCCTTCGAGCTGTCCCAGACCCGGCCGCTGCCCGTCGGAGTCTGGCCGGCGTAGTTTTGCCGCAGGTGATCGCCGCAAGCGTGCATGAACCCGGCCCGCCCATCGTCCACCGGCATCTTGAGGGTCAGCCCGTTGACGGCGGTCTCGCAGGGCTTCAGCGTAAGCGTACACTTCATCATACCGTCATAGTCATAGCGGGTCTCCAGATCGGCTCTTAGCGCCCCCGCCTGCCATTTCGTCCGCCCCACCACTTCGGTTTCTCTCCGCGAGACCGCTTTCCATCCGGCGCCCTTGATGGCCGGCTTGGAGCCGTCAGTCATCTCGACTTCCCACCGCATCGGACCAGCCAGGATGTCCTTGTCCTGGCTCACGACCTTGTCCCAGAGCCCCGCGTCCCCATGAGTCATTTCGCGCAGCACACACTGGACGGTTGCTCCCCTGGCCTTCAGCGGCGTGAACGGCGGGATGACCTTGTCGCTGATGCCCAACTTGTTGTGCTCCCACTCGAAGTGTCTGCGGATGAAGTCCTGAACCAGTGGTTCTGGCGATACGTTCTCTCCCTCCAACTTGACCATCAGCCGGTAGTCGCCATCGGGCAACTCAGGAATCTCCGCGATCGTCTCCGATATCCCATCCTTGAATTCCAGTCTGCCGTGCCAGTAGCGTTTCCCAGCCTTCCGCTCCGTCCCTTCCAGCTTGAGCGCTTCCGCCGACGCCCCGGTAACCCGGGCCTTATCCAGACCCTTCGCGTTCACCCATACCCGAATCTTGTTGTAGGACGGATAGAACTTGAACTTGAGATCCACCTTCTTGCTCTCGCGCTTGGCGACCTGCCAGGCGTCATGGGCCCGGTGCAGGTTCCATTTGAAGTCCCGGAAATAGTACGTCTTCTTGCCGTCCGGACTGGTGAGATTGATGATGGTCCGGTGATCGCCGCCCGGTCCGCCGTCCGGCGAGGTCAGTTCCAGCACTTGTTCCGTGTTGGGCTCCAGCGTGATCGTCTTCTTGAGCACCTGGAGTTGGTCCGAGTGCCAGGCATCCTGCATGTAGACGGCCACGTCCAGGGGAGCGGCGTGCGGATTACGGAGGTTCACCCGGATCAGCGACTTGTCGCGGTCATACAGCGACAGTACCTGCGTCACCGGCGCCGTGTCATCCCAGACCACCACGGGCATCGTGCTCTGAGCGTCGTAGTCCCCCCCGACCGACTCCCATTGCGACTGCTGGAACGGGCGCTGCCAATTGCGGGCAATTCGCATGCCCCACGGCGTGGCCAGATCGGATTGATGCGCGCCAAGCGCCGGAAATGGAATGGCCAGCTCGATGTCCCACGACCCGTCGTGCACGGTGTTGGTCATCGTCCATTCTGGCAGACGCCATACGGTGCTTTTCGGATTGGCCTTGTTATCCGGATCAACGGACCAGTCGTGCATGGCGCCATTGGCGCTAGAGATGATATGGTAAAATGTGCGGTCGCCGGATGTACGCCCGCGGTTGGGATCCAGAACCAGCTCGATGTTGTCATCGTAGAACGCCTCGGGGATGTCGCGTGTGGCGTCCGGCTGAGTGCGGATTAGAACGCTATCGCCGGGCGGCGTCTCGGTCTGGATCGCGATATACAGCGTCTCGCCCTTACGCCCCACCCAGAAACGGGCTTCACGATCATTGAGGCGCATGGCGCCGTTGACGTTGGCAAACCCGTAGTTGCCGACGGCATCCTGCCACTCCCCCGTTTCAATCACTCCATCCAGCTTCGGAGCCTGCACCATTTCAGGAATGGAGACCTGCGGCGGCGGGTCCGCGGCCAACGTGGAGGACACCACCATGAGGCGAGTGGCGACAAGGACAATTCCGACCAGAGCTATGTTTTGTATCGTGCGCATGGGGTCATCCTCTTTCGCTGTGTGTCTTCGCCGGGAATAGTCTTGAGACTGATGTGCTCTTTCCAACACATCCTTTGCGTCGTTAAGGCATCTCGCTGGAAACGGTTTTCGATCTACTCTTTGGATATTCTTCAGTTCCACCCCGTTGTGTGAAGACTCTCCTGTCATGCGCCGCTGAAGATCAGCCAGCCCAGATCGGCCGGGTTGGCAGTCAAGAACACCAGGCGATGACGCAACGGATGCCGTTCCATCCAACTGTGGGTGACGATTCCCGCCTTGCCGTTCACGGTCCGTTCCACATCGATCCGAATGGGCCGGCGCCGTGACGCGTCGTCGCACAGGCAGATCCAGGGGATACGGAAGGTGGCAAACCAGCCGGTTGGGTCACGATGTGTCACCACGCTCCACGCCTTCCGATGCGGGCCTTCGGGCACCGGGTAGACGGGGTCATACCGGGTGCCGTCAGCCGCGACTTCGTAACACTGGTTGGGCCACAGCCGCCTGGGTTCAATCAGCACGCGCACGATGTCGTTGCGCTCCGGATCGTCTTCCACCATCCCCAGACTGGCCACATTCGTGTTGATGTTCCTCGGTATGACCTTGCGCACATGGGGATGGGCGGTGACACCGTCTTCAAGAGGACAGTTGACGCCAATGTAGAGGGCGTGGCGGTCGTAACACGCCCGCCAAGTCGTGCGCGATTCGGCGGACACGTCACCTGCGTTGCGCTCCTTCCACACCTTCCTGAATGTCAGTTCAGCCTCCTCCAAGCCAGCCCAAACCGGGTCGCGGACTTTGCCGGCCATGGCCGGCGGCGCGGCCACTCGCCGGCACCGGTAAAGGCTGCCGGTGGGTTTACGACCGGTATATTCAGGCCAGAGCGGGATGCTCCGCCGGACCTGCGACTCCACACGCGGAAACTCGTCCCTCCGCAAATACTCCAACTGCCGTTTGCGCCAGCGGATCTTGGCCGGGAAGTACTTGTAGCCTTTCACCGACGAATGAAATCCAAGGCGCGAATCGGCTCGGCACAGCTCCAGCAGTTCCACGTCCCGCGCTATCTCCCGTTTGACGAGCGCCCGCATGCGCTTGAGGGTCGCCAGTTGGCGGACGCGGGATTGGTGGGGGAGATCTTCCCGCAGGGCATAGAAACGCAGTATGTGGTAGGCGCTTTCGAATTGTATTCCCAACGCCACGGCCACTCCGATGTCCAGACGGCGGTCCCGGTCGTGCCGGTAGCGCGGCAGGAGTCTCTTCAAGATGACCACGCCGCGATTCCAGTCGTCGGCCATCCGCCGGCAGAGAGACAAGACTTCGGCGAGTGTGTGCGTGTGGGCGAAACATTCTCCAATCCGGTCGCCGCTGGACTCCGGCCACAACGCGTAGGTGGGGGCAATCACGCGATCGGCCGGTTCCAGATGCAACGGCCACGCCGGCGCATCATGGGCGGGGCCCAGCCAACCGAACACATGGTTCATCGGGAAGTGACTGTATCCGCGCTGGAACAGTGTCCACGCTCGCGCCACGATGTCCGCGTCCTGTCCCCAATCGCGTCGCGCTAATCTCCGAAGAAACGCATCCTCGCTCTTCGGCAAGGGCGCGAACGCCAGTTCACCCGCGGCTCGGGTCATGACGCCAGGGTAGTTGCCGAAGTCCCAGCACTGCATGACCCCGCTCACGCCCAAGGCGTGCATGGCCCGGTACTTTCGATAGAGCTGGCCCGGCGCCGGCACAAATGGCGCTGTGGCCACCTCGTGACTGTTGCCCACCTGCAGTTTGGCGAACATGCGGTTGCCGCGCTTGACCGCCGCCCGGGCGCAATCGCGGAAAAGCTTGCTCGGTCCGGCCCACGACAGCCAGTAGTCCCACAGGGCCTGCCGGTGGCCACACTGGCTGGCCTCGCCGGCAGACTCGAAGTTGTGCAGAAGACAGACACCCTTGGGAAGATGTCCCGCGGAGTCCACCGTCAGTGCCTGGCCCCAGTCCACGTATTGGGTGTAAGGCCAGGAAATGAGTTCGGCATCAGGGCTGGCGGCGTGCATCCCGCGTTCCATGGCGGCCATGGTGTCGTTCAGCACGTCTCGCGGCCGGCGCGAGGCACAACGCGGACAGGCGATGTGGTCCGGCCAACCGGAGTAGCAGTGCGTACCGCCCTCTCCGACGCTGATGTTGATCAAGCCGCCAAGTCCGGGCACATCTGTGAACAGGTTGCGCGTGACCTCCTCCAGGTAGGCCTGCGCCGTCGGGTTGCTGGTGCAGAAATAGTGAAATGTATCAGCCTCATGAAACCCCATCTTGTGGCCAAGCAATTCCGGATGCGCTTTGGCCACCGCACTATCCGCCAGAATGTGGTGCGGCTCGATGCCGAACAGGTAAATCTTGATCCCATAGCGGGCGCAACGCTCGACGATCCGGCGGAGCATGTGGATGCGCGGGGTGACATCCGGCTCGCGCCCGTGCTCCGGAATCACGGTGGAACGGCAGTTCCTGCTGAAGGTAATCCCCAACCAGAGTCCGTTCACACCCTCATGCGCCAGCCGGTTGAGGTACTCTTCCGGATAATAGCTGACATCATCCGTCAGGGCGCCGTAAGGGGTGCTGAAGTAACAACGGGAGATGCGGGTGCGGATCACCGGTCGTCGTTTGATGGTTCCGAGGGGCAGGAACGGCCCGCCGCTGCGCAGGATCTCATCCTCGAGGAAGAACATCGCCCGCCGAATCCCCTCGGTGTCGCCGGCCAGAATCTCGCACCCCTCGCGTCCAACGACCAGACGGTAGGCTTCTGGCACGGGAGTGCTGACATGGTGCGTCACGATCGAGTAAGGGCCGGGGTGACGGATTCCCGCGGCATTCAAGAACCGCTCCAGATCCCGGTAGGCGGTGTCCAGGAGACCGCAGTCGTCCTGGAAACCCGCCCGTATCGTGACGCCATGACTCAGATCGGCTTCATGGACCCGCAGGGCACGCGGCTGCCAGCGGATCTTCCGCCAGAGCGGACTCCGCAACTCCCGGACGAACTTCCACGTGGATTTCGGTGGCTGCTGAGGTTCTGATTCTATTTCAGACATGAGCCCGGTTCCTTCAGAGCAGCAGGATGACTGTTCCGGAGTGGGCATACTGCTGGACGCCGGCGGATCCCGAGTCGGAGAAGATCACGGAATAGGCGCCACTGGAGCCGGCAAGCTCGCCCCCGTTGCCGGGGAGACCCTCGGCCACGTACTTCCACTCCCTGCCGTCACTGGTGCTCACCTTGCCCCCAGCGGCCGCATATAGTGTGAACAGCTTGATCATGTCGCCCATGGAATAGCCCAGCGGGGAGACGCCGACATTGTAGATCGCCCGGCACGCGTTCGTTGTCAGGGCCACGGTGAAAATCGCGGCGTCGTCTACGTAGCCGGTATAGGGGTTGCCTGAGTAGCCGGGGAAGGGATCGCCGAAACGGCTGTCTCTGCCGAAACACAAATCGTTTTGGCTATTTACATAACTCGGCGGAGTGGCGTTCGCCTGCTGAACACCATCCATATACGACGTGATCTCGGCGCCGTCCCACCGCAAAACCAGATTGTGCCAGGCAGAGTCGCCGTTAGCTCCCGCCGAGATGAAGCAATAATCCGTCCCATAGCCATAATACCAACCGTCGGCGTTAAAGGCGTACTGCATGAATCCTCTTGTGCCATCGTGGTTGCCCATGGGCGAGCCGGCTGTACCGGTCTTGCCCCAGAACGAGACAACAAAACCGGGCCACGCCGCGCTAAGGCTTGCCGAGCTCGAGACGCGCACGTAGTTGTTGCTGTTGCCGTCAAACGACAGCGCGCCGTCGGCGCCGCCGAATACGCCGTTCGCATAGGGGACCGTGCCGTTAACGGTGCCGTGGTTGTTATTGTCGCTGGCATCGTTGAGGGTGCCGTCGAAGTCCCAGTAGCCGGCGAGTCCAGCGGAGGCGGAATATGCCCGCACGCCGGCGGAACCGGAGTCGGAAAGAATCACGGAGAAATAGCCGACGGACTCGGTGAGCTGCCCCGCTTGGCCGGGGAGGCCGCTCGCGACGTATGACCAAGTCTTGCCGTCACTGGTGCTTGTCGTGCCCCCAGCGGCCGCATATAGCGCGAAAAGCTTCCTCATGTCGGCCATGGAGTAGCTCAGCCTGGAAACGGCGATGTTATAGATCGCCTTGCACGCGGCCACGGTGAGGTTGGTGTTGAAGATCGCCACCTCGTCTATGCTGCAGGGACATTCATTTTGGGCGCCTCGGTTGTCCTTGCCGATGTGCAGTTCGTCCGTGCTGTTGGCGAATGTGGGGGCCGGGGCGGTATCCAGTTGAACGCCGTCCCTGTACGACGTGATATTGGCGCCGTCCCACCGCAGAACCAGGTTTTGCCAGGTGGAGTTCATCGTGTTCCCCGCGCTGATACTGCTATAGCCAGCACCCTCAACATGATACCAGTACCAAACGTCGGCGCATTGCCCGACCCCCGCTTTGGAATCATTCTGGATCTTCGACACGGGGAAGCCTCCGCCGGTCTTCTTGCACCAGAACGAGATAACACAGCCCGGCCATGCGGCGCCGAGACTCGCCGAATTCGGGACACTCACGTAGTCGGCGACGTTCCCGTCAAAATAGGCCGCGCCGCCGGCGCCGCCAAACACGCCGTTCGTGTAAACAACCGCGCCATGGATCGTGCCGTTGTTACCGTTGCCGCTGGCGTCGTTGACGTTACCGTCGAAGTTCCAGTATCCGACCAGTTCCGCCCGCGCCTCGGTCCCAGACAGGGCCAGCGCCGTCACCAGGACACTGGTCCTGATCAGGGATATGAACGGCGGAACCGCCACCCACAACCGACTGCATATTGAGTATGTCATAGCGTCGTCCCTCTCCTTTCTTCGTGTTCGATTTGCGCAAGGCCAGTTCGACACAACCCTTACCTCGGGATCGCACGTTGGCGCCGCGGCACCGCGCCGGACTGGATATGTCACCTGCTTCTGTATTACAGTTTCTCCTATCATGAACGGCTGGACAACAGCAAACAGTTGATCTAAATTCGGATTCAATGGTATTAAATGAAAGTGAATTCTGCGAGTCGAGATAACCCTTCGTTGACACTGCCGGCCGCATCGGACGAACTGGGCCCGCATGCCCGGCAGCCGCTGGATGTGCAACAACTGACGCCCCGCATCTTGTTAGCGTCCTTCTATGTGCATCCGGCCGCATCCGACTTCGACATCTGGATTCCCGGCGTGAACATCTATCTGATCCTTCATGGCCAGATGCGCTTCTGGTGTTCGGACGGCGCCGTGGGTACTGCCGGTCCCGGCTCGCTTGTGACGTTCTACGCTGGTCGCAACGGATACACTGTGTCTGAAAACGAAGCAATATCTATCTACCAAGTGATCTTCCAGCCCGCCGCGCCGCCTTTCGAGTATACGATTCCGCATCTGGAAGAGATCGGCAGCCTTCCGCACGTGCTGCACGTTGGGCCGGACCTCAATCGCTTCATCGGACCGTTCGAGCGCATGGTCCAGTCGTTGCTGCAGCTCCGTCCCGCATGGCGTATCGAAACAGCCTCCGCCATTCTCGACCTCATCGGGCTGGCGTTCGGACTTGTGTCCCACCGCAAACCGTCGCAGGACTGCCATCTGACGGACTGGCAGTGTCTTCTCCTCCGGCTGGAAGAGGAAACGGAGTTGCCTCTCACCGTCAGGCAACTGGCCCGCGACATGGGCTGGAGCGTTCAGCACTTCATCAGCAAGTTTCGTCGCCATTTCGGCAAAACGCCCAAGCAGTACTGCATTGACCGGCGTCTGTGGCAAGCCTACCAGTTGCTGGCCGACGGCGCCGCAGCCAAAGTGGCGGCATCCAAAGCCGGCTTCCAGGACCCTTCCCACTTCAACCGCATGTTCAAACGGCACTTCGGGCACTGTCCCGGCGAGACGCGTGCGCGGCGAGCGCGACGGGTCGCCGATGATCCGTTCCGCGACCTCAGTCTGCCATCCTGTCACCACCTTTTCGCGCCGGGTGTGAACCTTAGTCTGTTCCGCGTCACGCACATCCAGCGCGGCCGCCGTGTGCGGCCGTCAGTTGACGACCGACTCCTTCGTTCTCCGGACACGTCCGAATCGTCCACCTTAATCGTCGCCCGCAATGGACAGAAAAAGAGGGGGAGAAAATCAGTAGACGGTTAACACCCCGCAAATAGGACAGACATGCATCAGCGAGACAGGGGCGCGATTGGGTTGTATGCGAGCGCGACGAAAATGGAGCTGCGCCTGACTCCGTCAGACAGCACTCCGGGTCACATACCAAGGGTGTCGGCGCTGCCCGTCGGCGTCCCGAAGGCGGCTCCTGAACCGGAAGAAGTACTCAGTCCCCGCCACCGTGGACAAGTACGGCGCGGATCGGGGCTACCGGATGACGGCGCGTCAGCATGGGCCGGCTTTCCGGTCCAAGTCTCATAGCACGCTCCACCCGCTGGTTCGGCACTCATTTCAACTCTGACACAAGTCTTGACTGTGTGATTACTTCTTCCCCCTCGTTGACGAGGGATGAAAGCACATGTCTTTGCTCGCCGAGGCCCTCTTCTCTCGCCGTCGTCGTACGTATGCCTCTGGTTGTGAGTATGTAGAATGTCACGTCACCAGTCTTGGGTGGGGGAGTTGCCGTTGTTGGCGCGGCACTGGGCACGTATCGGTCTGCGGTCGCATTCGTGCTGATTGCGGCTTCTCTGACGTTACCGTGACTGACCCCGCCAATTCAACACACGTACCCTCTACGCAGTCATATTCTATCTTCTGGTCTGAACCTGTCAGCCACAGCAGGTGATCGGGGTTCTCGAAAGCCAAGGTTCTCTGGACGACTTCGCGAGGTCATGGCGCTGGCGTTGTTCGCTCCCATGTCACCGGATCGAGATGGATGTTCCACGAATCCGCATGGGATTGAGTTGGTCCAGCGTAATCATGTTGCCAAGGTAGTTCACCCGGCACGACACGTCGTTCAGGAAATTGGTCTGCGCGAACGTGCCGGAGCGACTGTTGCAGGTCATCACCGTGACCACCATGCTGGGCTCGAACAGGG